>NZ_JVOR01000010.1:0-93714 GCF_001054715.1 Acinetobacter sp. 243_ASPC
GTTAAGGGGGCTTTTTTATGCCTAAAATAAGTGGAAAAATGCATATAAAAATTAGCTTTGTAATCCAGAAACTGTCTTATTTTGTATTCTTGATTTGAAGTTTAGACTTTTATATAAACGATAAGCGGTTTAAAGTTTTATATACTAATTCCTTATTAATATTATTTAATCTCTATGAAAGAATTGGATTGGAAAGATGAGGCTAAATTTTTCGCTAAGATAAAAGATTGCTATGTTGATGGATTAGACTTTTGCAGAATAGCCTATGATCTATTTGAATATGTTAAAGAGCATGACCAACATGGTTATGAATTGAGAAAAAGGCCTCGTAACATAAAGGAATTAATAGAAGAAATTCTTCCAATTTCAGTATATATAAAAACTAAATATAGATTAGGGAATTACATTCAAGTATGCTGGACATCGCGCACTGCATGTTTTGATGCAGAAATTAAAGTACTTGAGGATACTTATTTTTTAGAAGTAACTTGTGCTGTACATCCTAAGGAATATCTAGTGAGAGAACTACTAGATAAACAAGGATATTGTTATGCAGCTGATGGAGTTGATAAGTCTAATAAAGTTATAAAATCAGAATGTATTAGCTATAATAATTCAAGTTTCATTGAACATTTTATAGATTTAATTGCTCTAAGAATTCATAAGAAAAACAGTAAAAACTACCCAAAAAATACTATTTTAATTATTTGTTGTGAGTTAGATATTATATATTTTTCAAGAGAATGGAGCATCTTAGAAGAAAAAGTTAAAGCTTTAAATATTAAACATAATTTCGAAGAGATTTTTATATATGATAACTTAACTGAAAAATCATTTACTGTAAATTAAATTGATTCAACTTATAATACTAGGATAATGATAATGAAGCTCAACTCTTTCTCTCCAATTCCCAAAGAAGATGACGAAATCAATCTACCTGAACTCGTGTACTGGGCATCACTTGGTGATACAGCGCGGGTAAGGCAATTACTCGCAGACGGTATCGATCCGAATCAGAGCGATGAAGAAGGTTACAGCGCCCTTCAGGCTGCTGCTGAAAATGATCATCTGGATGTTGTAAAGCTTTTGGTCAGTAAAGGTGCCGATATCAGTTTTAAAGGCCAATATACGGTACTGGAACTGGCAGAAATGGCACAAAATACACAGATTGTGCAGTACCTAAAAGATTTATAACCATATATAAAAATAACAGCCAAAAAAGAACCCCTATCATCCTGACAGGGGTTCTTTGTATTCCGATTATTGTGTCGTTAATGTCCTATTTACGACCACATCCTGTGTATTTTTATTTTCAATGAGACTTCCTGTCTCTCTATGTCTTGTATCTTAGTTAAAAATTCTTAATCACGACATGGGTGATTCACCATGATGCGTGTAGGCTTTTGCTGACAACGTGATAAAAAAAGCACTCAGAAGAGTGCTTTTGATTTACATCAGTTTAATGCCTTGCTGGCCAGCAGGTGTTACCTTAAAGATTTCAACTTCAAAGGTAATATTTTTTCCTGCAAGTGGATGATTAAAGTCGATTTCGGTAATACTGTCGTCGACCGATTTCACCACACCAAATAAGGTGGCTTTCGCTTTATCTTCAAACTCGATCATATGGCCGACAATAGGTCGTTGCTCGAATTTGACCGTATCAAACTTTTGTATGTTTTCTGGATTCCATTCACCAAAAGCGTCTTCTGGTGGTAAATGTACCGTACGGCGGTCACCAGCACGTAATCCAAACAGTGCTTTTTCGAAGCCTGGCAGTAAGTTGCCATCGCCAATGGTAAGGCTAACAGGCGCTTCACGACTGCGGGTATTATCAATTTCAACGCCATTTTCAATGGCCACTGAAAAGTGCAAATCGACTTTTGCACCTTCTTCAATACGAATTTCTTCGTTAGGTTGGATAATCTCAGTCATGTTTGGCTTCTGCACGTTGGATACGTTGCTTTTCTAGAAAGAACGTATCGATTAACAATAAAATAGTACCCAGAGTGATCGCACTGTCGGCAATATTAAACGCGGGAAAGTGGTGATCTTGATAGAACACATGGATAAAATCGACCACATAACCTAAGGTCACACGATCAATCAAGTTGCCCAATGCACCACCCAAAATCAATGCAATCGCAGCAGGCAGCACAACGGTCTGTTTAGGCATGCGCATCAGCCAAAACACAAAAATGATGGATACAATGCCTGCTAAACCTGTAAATAGATAGTGCTGCCAGCCTCCTGCATCGGACAGAAAGCTAAACGCTGCGCCATAATTATGCAGTAAGGTCCAGTTTAAAAAGGGCAAAACTGGCACCGGATCTGCATAATTTAGATGGGTGCTGGCAATCCACTTGGTCCACTGATCCACCACAATGGCCAGCACAGAAAGTGCGAGCCAAATCAGGTTATGAGGATAAAACTGGAATAAGCCCTTTTTTGCTTGAAGCTTAGGCATATTTTCTCACTTCGCCACTGCCCGTGACGTTAATAATACAACGACCACATAAACCTGGGTGATCTACATGTGTATTGACATCTGGAAGTACGTGCCAGCAGCGCACACATTTTTCACCTTCAGCCGCAGTCACTTTGACACGTAGGCCATCAAGCTCTGTCGCTTCACCGTGCTCTGCATAGGCATAAACATGCACTTGCGATGTAATCAGTACAAAACGGAGTTCATCACCTAACTGGTTTAAAACGCTTTGAATGTCATCTTTGGCCCAAATTTCAACTTTGGCAGAAAGATTACTTCCCACGATCTTAGCGTTACGTGCCGCTTCAATCTGCTTATTAATTGCTGATTTTACGTTAATTAATGTTTGCCAGTCGGCCTCAGACACCAAGTTTGCACTGCTTGCGACAGGAATATCGTACCACTCGGTAGTAAAGACATATTGCTCGCTTTGCTCTGGAATTAACGGCCATGCTTCTTGTGCAGTGAAGCTTAAGATTGGTGCCATCCAGCGTACAAATGCCTGAACCAAATGATACAAAGCGGTTTGTGCAGAATGACGCGCTTGTGAGTCTGCTTTGGTGGTGTACTGACGATCTTTGATGATATCAAGATAGAAACCACCCAAGTCATTGATACAGAAGTTAGTCAATGCACTGCACACGATATGGAAGTTCATATCTTCGTAAGCTTGCTGAATAGTTTTTTGAACCTCAGCAGCACGTTGCAAGATGTATTGATCCAGTGCAATCAATTTATCGACAGGCAATGCATCTGTAGACGGTTTGAAGCCATTGAGGTTGGCCAGCAAGAAACGCAAGGTATTACGAATACGACGATAACCATCTGAGGCACGGCTGAAAATTTCTTTACCTGCGGTCATCTCATAACGGTAATCGCTTGACGCAATCCAGAAACGTAAGCCATCTGCACCCATGTCTTTGATGATGTCTTGAGGGGTAATGATATTGCCTAAAGACTTCGACATCTTACGGCCTTTTTCATCGACCACGAAACCGTGCGTCAGTAAGCCTTTGTAAGGTGCACGCTGATTAATCGCGACAGAAGTGAGCAGAGATGACTGGAACCAGCCACGATGCTGGTCAGACCCTTCAAGGTACAAATCTGCCGGATCGGTTAATTCTTCACGCTGGCGCAAAACCGCATAGTGTGTTGTACCTGAGTCAAACCAGACGTCTAGTGTGTCTCGGACTGCATTGTAGTGTGCTGCATCTTCACCAATGAAGTCTTTGGCATCACGATTGTACCATGCATCGATGCCTTCTTGTTCGATCAGTTTGGCAACTTCTTCGATGAGTTCAGCGGTGCGCGGATGCAATTCATTGGTATCTTTATGTACAAAGAATGGAATTGGAACACCCCATGTACGCTGACGTGAGATACACCAGTCTGGACGACCTTCAATCATGGATTGAATACGGTTTTTACCCCAATCAGGTACAAAACTGATCTCATTTTCGATGGCATTCATTGCACCGTCACGTAAGCCTTTTTGGTCCATACTGATGAACCATTGCGGTGTTGCACGGAAAATGATTGGTGTTTTGTGGCGCCAGCAATGTGGATAGCTGTGTTTGATCGGTTGATGTGCCCACAAGCGTCCAACACTGCCCAATGCCTCAATGATTTGCGGATTGGCTTTGTAGATGTGCTCACCGGCAAAAATAGGTGCGCTTGGTAAATAAACCCCGTTTCCACCCACTGGGTTATCTACTTTTAAGTTGTATTGCAAGCCAACTTTGTAGTCGTCTGCACCGTGGCCCGGCGCGGTATGCACTGCACCCGTACCGCTCGTGGCAATGACGTGTTCGCCCAAGATCACAGGAACCTGACGATCCACCAGTAATGGATGTTGCAGCTTGAGATGCTCAAGTGCTGCACCTTTAAAGTCTGCCAACACGACTGGATTTTCAAGCTTGTAACGCTCAATCGCCGATTCGACCAGATCTTTGGCCAGAATAAAGTTTTGCAGACCACGTTCGCCTTGAACTTGTACCAGTTGGTAATCAATCTCGGCGTTCAGTGCAACCGCCTGATTGGCAGGTAATGTCCATGGAGTAGTTGTCCAGATCACAATATCGGTTGGTGCGGTGACATCTGCATTGACACGTTGTGCTAAATCGTGAAGATCGACCACGCCAAAACCAACGTCAATGGCGTCGGATTTTTTATCTTCGTATTCCACTTCAGCTTCTGCCAATGCAGAACCACAGTCGATACACCAGTTCACAGGTTTTAAACCAGGTTCGATATGGCCTGCTTTTTGAATTTCACCCAAGGCACGCACAATATCAGCTTCTTGTTTGAAGTTCATGGTCAGGTACGGATCATTCCAGTCACCAAAAACGCCCATCCGGATAAAGTCTTTACGCTGTAAGTCGACCTGACTCATGGCGTAGTCACGGCAGGCTTTACGGAAGCTCGATGCATCGATTTTAACGCCGACTTTACCGACTTTTTCTTCAACTTTAAGTTCGATTGGCAAGCCGTGGCAGTCCCAGCCGGGTACATACGGCGCATCAAAGCCGTCCATCACGCGGCTTTTAATAATGATGTCTTTGAGTACCTTGTTGACTGCATGACCCAAATGAATCTGACCGTTGGCATACGGAGGGCCATCGTGTAATACATATTTTTTCTTGCCAATACGCGATTCACGAATCTTCTGATAAATGTTGTCGGCGTACCACTCTTCTAACCATTTTACTTCGCGTACGGCCAAGTTTGCTTTCATTGCAAATTCGGTGCCCGGCAGGTTTAACGTGGCTTTGTAATCCACTGCATTTTCAGGAGTTTGCTTATCGCTCATGCAAGTCGTCTTCCAGTTCAATCAGCTCGAACGCTGACGTGTTTTACTATCAAAAAATTCGAAATTAAAAAGGGTGTTGTGAATGTTGCTCACGATATTCGAGCAAATCTTCAACATCTTGGTCAATGCCGGCCTTGAGTGCTTCAAGCGAAGGGTAAGGTCGTTCACCATGTAAATAGTGCAAAAACGTCACCCGCATCAATAAGCCATACAGATTAGCAGAAACTTGTGGAAAGTGTACTTCCAATCGCCATTCGGGATGAGTTTGCGCAATGGCAGGACGGGTACCCACATGGCCTGCGCCAAACAGGCTGTCACTTCGATAACCAGCTACGCCGAGTTGCTCCGGATTTTGCGCACGAACTTTTTCATTTAAGGCGGTGGTTTCACAGACCACGTCTACGGCATAAATGCCACTTAAACAAGGCTTATGGCGCCCAAGACGAACATTGATGGTCGGAAAGTTTAGGGTACGACCAATCTGGTCACCATATTGAACCCGACCAATAATACTATAAGGACGCCCCAAAAGCTGCGCAGCCAGTGCCAGATCGCCTTCGGCCAGAACCTGACGGATACGGGTAGAACTGACGCGGTCACCTTCAAAATTGATGGTGTTTAAGTTGGTTACATCAAAGCCGTAATCGCGTAAAAACTCGCTATTGCCTTGACGGTTTTTACCAAAATGAAAATCGTCCCCCAAGACCAGATGCTGGGCATTGAGTTTAAATTTGAGCAAATCTGCAAATTCGGTGGCATTTAGGCTGCGAAAGAACTGATCGAATTTAGCAACCGCAATATAATCGACACCCAGTTCAGTCAAATATTCGACTTTTTCGCGAAGAGAACTGATACGTGGCGGAGCATCGTAGCCTTTAAAATATTCAAGCGGTTGAGGCTCAAAAATCATGACCAGCGTTTTTAATCCCTCAGCCTGAGCCAATGCTTTAAGCTGTGAAATCATCGCTTGGTGTCCCAAGTGAACACCATCAAAATTGCCGATCGTGACCGCAGTTGGAGCTAACTGAAAATCTGGCGATAATGCGTTAAGACGAAGCAACTTCATGAGCGTTAAATACTGAGAATTTTGCAGAGGCTTTATATTGCCATAATCTAACGCATTCGTCTTGTTGTTGTGTTTTTATGCAAAGGAAAACTTTCTCTTTTTATTGTTATAGATCAGTATTTCTAATGTTTTTATGATTTATTAATCAGTTTTCCTGTTTTTGATGATAAATATACGCACTGCATCGGGTCAATCTGAATCGATCTCATCGGCATATACATAATCCAATACTGCTTGTGATGAAAAAGGATAAATACGTATTTCTATGATCTGATAGATAGGTGATCCTTCATAAAACAGTGTAGGGCACGATTTTTGATATTTCGATTAGGCTTGCTCATAAAAGATTTTCATATGCTGTAAAACGGCATAAATTTTGCTGATCATTTCAATCATGATTTTACCAAATGGTTGAAAATGTACTATCAGGTTTATCCAAATATAACCAAAGAGGCCGATTATGTGGTGCTGGCCTCGGGTTTAGGTGGTCACGCCAGTTTCTGGCAACCGCAAATACAGGCCTTGCAAGCATACTTTCATGTGGTGATCTACGATCAGGAAGGCTGTCATGCCGACAGTGCGGCTTTGCCTGAAGACTATTCTTTTTTTAATCTTGCCGAGCAGGTCGAGCAATTACTCTGTCATTTGCAGATCAAACGCTTTCATTTTATTGGTCATGCCTTGGGTGGTTTTATTGGCGTGGAATGGGCATATCGATTTGCGCAAACCAGCGCCCAGATGCTCAGTCTGAGTCTGATTAATGCCTGGCAATCTCTCGATGCGCATACGCGGAGATGTTTTACCACTCGGCGCACCTTACTTGAGCAGGCCGGGGCTGCGGCTTACTTACATGCCCAGGCCCTATTTTTATACCCACCCACTTGGATTTCCAGTCATAGCGCGATGCTGATTGAACAAGAAGCCAAGTTGCAGCAAGATTTTCCGCCACATGGCAACGTTCTGGCGCGCCTAAATGCCTTGATGCACTATGTTTTGGATAAACCGCGCTGTACCGCTCTAGATTCACTTCCGATTTTACTGTTGTGCAATCAGGACGATATGCTGGTGCCCTATACACAATCTTTGCAATTGTACCGGGCGCTGAGTCATGCAGAGCTGGTGATTTTGCCGCAAGGCGGCCATGCCTGCACGGTCACGCAAGCTGGACAGGTCAATACTTGTCTGATTGAGTTTTTGAATCAAACAGATAATGCTCAGCTCAAATCAGCTTGAATCAGGTACGCGGCAGTACACCATAGAGCATCATGTGCACGGTATGTTCGATCGCGCGCTGATGCATACTTTTATTTTTCAGTGTTTTGCCGGTGACCATGTCCATTTGCGTGCTGAAATCGGCATAGTTTTGGGTAACGGCCCAAATGTTCAAGATCAGTAATTCTGGGTCGATCTCTGCCGAGATTTTGCCTTGTTCCTGCCAAGTCTGGATGACTTTGGCTTTACGCTTAAATAGTTTTTTCAGCGGCCCTTTCAAAATTTCCAGAATATGCGGCGCACCCTGAATAATCTCAAGCGCAAACAGTTTAGATGCTTTTGGCTGGGTACGTGAGACTTCAATTTTTTGAATCAGATAATGGGCCAAAGCCTCGGTCGGCTCCAGCTCAACTTCAAGCGTCTGTAAAGGCGCCAGCCATTTTTGTAAAACAGTAGTCAGCACCTCAACGTAGAGTGCTTCTTTATTTTCATAATAATAAAAGATGTTGGACTTATGCATTTGTGCCAATTGCGCAATTTCGTCCAGACTCGCCCCACTAAAGCCATACGTAGAAAAGACATCCAGAGCGGCATTGAGAAGCTGATTACGTTTTTGCGTACTCTTTTTTTGTTCCATTGATTTAACAAACTGGGGAAAGTCAGCTCATTGTAAGGGAAATCGAATGATTTGTGCACAGTTCTTGGCGATTTTCTTTCGCTTTATGTCCGCTTAAGTCGCTCATCTGTTTAGAGATTATCTAGTTTGATTAGGAAGTAAACACATGCTGCATACAACGGGTTGTAGTCGGCTATTTCGCAGCCAGATTTTCTGCTGCGCGATTTTTGCACACTATTGAATCGCTGTACACAAAAACAGTGCATCTGAATGCCACATTATTTTACTAAATGGTAAAAACTGTTTGACCGTATGTTTTTATTAAATATATGAAAAATAATATTTATTTAAAGTTGGCACGTTGTATGCAATATAAAAAATTAAGAATTGGCCATTCTACGTACCATGATTATTAATCTAGGCGATCACGCACAGCGTGACCTATTGCCGTCATAAGAAGGATGGGTAGTATGAAAATTGGTGTTTTTTGTCCTATCGGAAATAACGGCTGGCTGCTTTCGGAAAATGCGCCTCAATATATGCCGACATTTGAACTGAATAAAAAAATTGTACAACGCGCTGAACATTACGGCTTCGATTTTGCGCTCTCTATGATCAAGCTTCGTGGTTTTGGCGGAAAAACTGAATTTTGGGATCATAACATGGAGAGCTTTACCCTCATGGCAGGGTTGGCTGCGGTCACCAGTAAAATCAAAATTTATGCCACTGCTGCAACACTGGTGATGCCACCAGCCATTGTGGCGCGAATGGCATCAACCATTGATTCGATTTCGAATGGTCGTTTTGGACTTAATGTCGTGACGGGCTGGCAAGCACCTGAATATAGCCAGATGGGAATGTGGCCAGGCGATGAGTATTTTGCCAAACGCTATGACTATTTATCTGAGTATGTACAGATCCTGCGTGAACTCTGGGCGACAGGACAATCCGATTTTAAAGGGGAACACTTCCAGATGGACGATTGCCGCGTGAGCCCTACGCCGCAAGCCGATATGAAAATTATTTGTGCGGGTCAATCCGATTCGGGGCTGGCATTTTCGGCACAACATGCCGACTACAATTTTGTGTTTGGCAAAGGCCTCAACACCCCGACTGCCTATGCTGCAATTAATGACCGTTTAAAGGAGTTTACCGATCAAACCGGGCGTGATGTACAAACTTATGTGCTGTTTATGGTGATTGCAGCAGAAACTGATGCTGAGGCCATGGCCAAGTGGCAACATTACAATGCCGGTGCAGACGTTGAGGCGATTAACTGGCTGATGAATCAGGGCAGTAAAGATACACGCTCAGGCGCAGATACCAATGTACGTCAGATGGCTTCGAGTGTTTCACCGGTCAATATCAATATGGGCACATTGGTGGGCTCGTATGCCAGTGTGGCTGCCATGCTCGATGAAATTGCCCAGATTCAGGGGACAGAAGGCATCTTGCTCACCTTTGATGATTTTGTCCAAGGTGTTGAAGATTTTGGCGAGCGCATCCAACCGCTGATGATGTCGCGCCAAGATGCAGTTGCTGAATATCGTCCACTCACCGCATTGGAGAAAAGCGCATGAATACCGTTGTTGCTGATTTTACCGAACGTGCCGGAACGGGATGTGTACTTAAAGCCGAGCCAGAAGCCATCCAAATGGCACCTGAGCATACCGCGCTGATTGTGATTGATATGCAAAACGCATATACCTCGATTGGCGGTTATCTGGATTTGGCCGGATTTGATGTCTCGAAAACCAAACCTGTGGTCAAGAATATTCAAAAAGCCGTCGCGGCTGCGCATGCTGCGGGTATACAAGTCATTTATTTTAAAAACGGTTGGGACAAGGCCTATGTTGAGGCAGGGGGTGCTGGATCTCCGAACTTTCATAAATCCAATGCCTTAAAAACCATGCGCAAACAACCCGAACTTCAAGGCAAATTACTGGCAAAAGGTGGCTGGGATTTTGAGCTGATTGATGAACTGACACCGCTGGCACAAGACATCGTGATTGAAAAGCCTCGCTATAGTGGCTTTTTCAATACCGCGCTAGACAGCATGCTACGTGCACGCGGCATACGCAATCTGGTTTTTGTGGGTATTGCCACCAATGTTTGTGTGGAGTCGACCCTGCGAGACGGCTTCTTTTTAGAATATTTTGGTGTTGCACTGGAAGATGCCTGCTATCAGGCCGGGCCAGTCGAGATGCAACAGGCCAGCATGTACAACATTAAAACCTTTTTTGGCTGGGTATCGGATACCCAGACCTTTGTCGAAACTTTCGATCAATCTCATTTAGCCAAAACTGCCTAGCGAGTCGCCGTATGCCAAAAGAAATTATTTTACCCGCTGGAACACCAGCCCCACTGGCACCTTATGTACCTGCCACCAAGGCAGATCATATTGTCTATGTTTCCGGTATTTTACCGCTCGATGCACACAACAATGTGGTGCATGTCGGCGATGCCGCAGCCCAAACCCGGCATGTGCTTGAAACCATTCAAGGCATTGTCAGTCATGCTGGAGGAACGCTCAAAGACATCACCTTTAACCATATTTTTTTACGTGACTGGTCTGACTATGCGGCGATTAACGCCGTATATGCCGAATTCTTTCCAGATGAGCGTCCAGCACGCTACTGCGTACAGGTGGGTTTGGTTAAGCCCGAAGCCTTAATCGAAATTGCATCGGTGGCTCATGTGGCCCCTTAACGTATTAAAACCTTAAAGCGACCGGCGTATGAGATACCACGCTTAGCCCAGTGAGGCAGGAGACAGCTTATGACCGTATTAGAAGACACTGCAAAACATATTGAAACGTTGATTCGTCACAGTTCACCACTTGAACGTTCGACCACTTTACACGTCGACTCACAGGTTTTTCGACAGGGAATGTCTAATTTGGGTGCCGCCGTCCACGTGATTACCACCGATGGCATTGCAGGAAAATCCGGCTTTACAGCTTCGGCCGTATGTAGCGTCACCGATTCTCCACCGACCTTACTGGTATGTCTGAATCGGGGGGCATCGGTGTTTAAAACCTTTGAGCAAAATAAGGTGCTCTGCGTAAATACACTGGCAGCTCATCAGGCACATCTGTCAAATTTATTTGGTGGCAAAACCCCAATGAGCGATCGCTTTGCGCAGGGGGAGTGGGATTGTTTGCTCACGCAATCACCTGTATTGCAAGATGCGCTGGTGTCGTTTGATTGTGAAGTCGTGAAAAGCGTTTCGGTGGGCAGTCATGATGTACTGATTTGTGAGGTTCGTGCCATACAGCAGTGTCAGGGTAAAAATGCCTTGATGTATTTTAATCGTCACTATTGTGAACCACATGCTGTGGCTTAAGGCAGCTAAAGAGCAGGAGTAATCGTCATGTCGCAACATGAACCGTGGTTTACCAAATTTAAACCTTATCGAGGCGACCTGAATCATCAGCCGGTTCAAATCGATGAATATCTTCCCGCAGGAAAAAGTGTGGTTTTAGGTATGCAGCATGCCTTTGCCATGTTTGGTGCCACGGTGCTGGCACCCATGTTGATGGGTTTTGATCCCAATCTGACTATCTTGATTACCGGATTTGGCACCATCTTATTTTTTCTGCTCACTGGCGGGCGGATGCCTAGCTATTTAGGTTCAAGCTTTGCCTTTATTGCGGCGGTTGCTGCTGCCACAGGATACAATGGGGTGGGTGCCAATCCCAATATTGCATTGGCACTGGGTGGTACAGTGGTATGTGGTCTGATTTATGCTGCGATTGGTCTGATCGTGATGCGAACAGGAACAGCATGGATTGAAAAACTGATGCCACCGATTGTCACGGGTGCAATTGTGATGATTATTGGATTAAATCTGGCACCTGTCACCATTAAAAGTGTCTCTGCTAATGGCTTTGATACGTGGATGGCGGTCCTGACCATTTTGTGTATCAGTGCCGTTGCCGTCTTTACGCGAGGCATGTTGCGGCGCTTATTGTTACTGGTCGGGCTATGTTTGGCGTATCTGGCTTACTTTGTTTTGGCCAACTTGATGGGGTTGGGTAAAGCCATCGATTTTGCGCCAATTGCTCAAGCCGCGTGGATAGGTTTGCCCACATTTCATCAGCCTGTATTTCAGGCAAATGCCATTTTGTTAATTGCACCTGTCGCCTTAATTTTGGTGGCTGAAAATCTGGGACATTTTAAAGCAGTTTCGGCCATGACCGGTCGTAACCTTTCGCCGTATATGGGGCGTGGCTTTTTTGCCGATGGAGTCTGTACCACCTTATCGGCTTCTGTAGGCGGCACCGGTATGACCACTTATGCAGAAAATATTGGTGTGATGGCGGTGACCAAGGTTTATTCCACCACCATCTTTTTATTTGCAGGTGTCTTTGCGATTTTACTGGGTTTATCTCCAAAATTTGGCGCGATTATTCATACCATTCCGGTGGCACTGCTGGGTGGTGCATCGATTGTGGTATTTGGCCTGATTACAGTGGCCGGAGCCAAAATCTGGATCGATCATCGAGTTGATTTTAGTCAAAACAGCACGCTGATTATCGCGGCGGTCAGTTTGATTATGGGGGCCGGTAACTTTAGTTTGCATATTGGTGCATTTGATTTGGGCGGTATTGGCACGGCTACGCTGGCGGCGATTGTACTGAATTTGCTTTTAAACCGAACTCAGCAGCAGCCTGTCGCAACAGTGAATGCATCGACTGAAAAAACGATTCATCCTGCAACACCGCATTCCTCCTAAAAAGAAAAATAAAAAAAACAGCGTGCCAGATGACACGCTGTTTTTTATTTGGGCAGTAGTATTTAGGTGGCTAAAACGGCTTCAAGCACCTGTTGCTCAAGCTGGGCAAACTCTAGACTTTTCTGGCGCGGACGCGGCAATTTCACCTCAAAACTTTGTGCAATATGGCCTTTATCCAGCAGGATGATGCGGTCTGCCAGTTGCACCGCCTCACTGACATCATGTGTAACCAAAATAGCCGTAAAGCCTTGCTCAGTCCATAAACGTTCAATCAGGCTTTGCATCTCAAGGCGCGTCAGGGCGTCGAGCGCGCCAAGTGGCTCATCTAGCAATAAGATGCGTGGGGAATGTGAAAGCGCGCGTGCCAAGGCTGTACGCTGGCGCTGACCACCCGAAAGCTGCGAAGGCCATTGTTCTGCTTTGTCTTTTAAGCCGACTTTTTCAAGCAAGGCGACGGCATGATGCTGCTGTTCTTTCTTTAAACCCAACTGCACATTATGCACAATACTTTTCCATGGCAACAGGCGTGGATCTTGGAACATGACCCGAATGTCGTCTGATGTAATGCCTTCACGGAAATTGCGTGCCGATTTAAATTTGATTTCACCGTAACTGGTGTCTTCAAGCCCTGCAATGAGGCGTAGCAGGGTACTTTTACCACAGCCGCTACGGCCAACAATCGCAATAAACTCGCCGGGTTGAATGTGTAAATCCAGATCTTCGAGTACTTTAACCTGACCATAAAATTTATGCAGTTGTTCGATTAAAATTTCTGCACCGATAGGCGCTTTTGTATCATCTGGAGTGGCTGCTGTTTTTGACTGATCTAGATACAGCGGGACATTTAAATTGCTCATGATTATGACCTCTTATTGTTGATAGCCTGCATGCCAGCGCAGCAAATAACGTTCTAGGCTTTGTGCCAGCACATCTGCCAGTTTGCCCAGTAAGGCATAAAGTAAAATGCCTACTAGCACGACATCAGTCTGCAAAAATTCACGTGCGTTCATGGTCATATAGCCAATACCTGCTTGTGCAGAGATGGTTTCAGCCACAATCAGCAATACCCAAACCAGACCTAAAGAAAAACGCAAGCCCACTAAAATCGATGGCATTGCACCCGGTAAAATAATTTCTTTATATAACTGCCAGCGACTCAAACCGTAACTTTTACCCATCTCGATCAGCTGAGGATCGACAGAGCGAATACCGTGATAGGTATTGATATACATTGGAAAAAATACCCCGACGGCCACCAAAAACAGTTTGGCAGATTCATCGATACCAAACCACAAAATTACCAGTGGAATCAGCGCCAGTGCAGGAATGTTACGAATCATTTGTAAGGTGGTGTCGAGTAGGGTAGAGGCGATTTTGGACGAGCCATTGAGCAGCCCCAAAAATAACCCCAGTCCACCCCCTATTAGTAAGCCAATCAGTGCACGACCAGCACTCACCTTGACATGGTGCCAAAGCTCACCACTGATCAGAAGCTGCCAAAATGCACTCACCACGGCACTCGGTGCGGGTAAAACACGGCTTTGCAACAGGCCCACGCTCGATGCAAATTGCCAGACTGCAATCAGCACCACCGGGAATACCCAAGGCAGCAATTGCTGCCCGAGTGCTTTGGTTCCACGTGAAACATTCGATGTATTCGATCGACTCATGCGGGCTCCTTGACGACCTGATTTTTGGGTTCGTCCTTTTGCTGGTTCGGAACATAGTTATTGGCAATAATCTCGCCAAATGGTCCAGTCAGATTCGGTTGGGTCAGTTTTTCACGGGTTTTAAGCGGCAGCAGTGGAAACACCAGTTCAGCAAAACGAATTGATTCTTCTAGATGCGGATAACCAGAGAAAATAAAGGTATCGATACCAAGGTCGGCATATTCTTGAATACGCGCGGCAACGGTTTCAGGATCACCGACCAGTGCAGTTCCCGCACCGCCGCGAACTAAACCAATCCCTGCCCACAAGTTGGGTGACACTTCAAGCTTATCGCGGCGTCCGCCATGCAAGGCTGCCATACGCTGTTGTCCCACCGAATCCATCTGGGCAAATTTCTTTTGTGCAGCGGCAATGGTGTCATCGTCTAAATATTGGATCAGTTCATTGGCTGCAGCCCATGCTTGCTCGTTGGTTTCACGCACAATCACATGCAAGCGAATTCCATAATTGAGTGTGCGGCCTTTGGCTTGTGCACGTGCTTTCATGGCGTCTACTTTTTCTTTCACTGCCGCTGGAGGTTCACCCCAAGTCAGATAAGTATCGACTTGTTCGGCAGCCAGTTCGGCAGCCGCTTCAGATGAGCCGCCAAACCAAAGTGGTGGATACGGCTGCTGAATAGGCGGATAAAGCAGCTTGGCATCATCGACACTTAACCGTTCGCCGTGAAAGGTCAATGACTCGCCTGTATGCGAACGGATTAAAATTTCGCGCCAGATTTTGACGTATTCGGTGGCCGTCTGATAGCGCGTGTCATGGTCTTCATATAAGCCATCGCCTTTGAGTTCCTGTTCGTCGCCACCGGTGACCAAGTTCAGCAAAATACGTCCGTTCGAAAGTCGGTCGAAGGTGGCTGCCATCCGCGCCGCTAGTGCTGGTGTGGTAATGCCCGGGCGCAGCGCCACCAAAAACTTGAGCTGCGTTGTGGCATCGATGAGGCTGGCGGCCGTAATCCATGGGTCTTCACAAGAACGACCTGTCGGAATCAGTACACCGGTATAACCCAGTTGATCGACCGCAACAGCAATTTGCTTCATATAGCCATGGTCGACCTGACGTGCGCCTTTGCTGGTTCCGAGGTAGCGACTGTCACCGTGAGTGGGAATAAACCAGAAAATATTCATACTAACATTCCTTACAAGTTGCTAAATCTAGGGATTCGCAGTCCAGATGGTCTGGCTCACGTTGATGGTTTTGGGAATAAGCTGCACCTGCTGAAACAGATCTGCAATCTGCTGCTGCGCTTGCGTTACTTCGGCATTGATGGGTTGAATTGGAGACGGTTTGGCACGCTTATCCAACACCGCCTTCGCCACTTGCGTGTCTAGACCCGTACTCTGCGCGTAAATACTTAAACCTTGATCTTGATGCTGAACAAACCATTGATCGGCTTTATTCAAACCATCTAAAACTTTCTGTGCTGCATCGGGGTGTTGCTGAATAAAGCGAGGATTACCGATATAAAATGAATAGGTGGTTGGAAACGCACGGCCATCGATCAGTGATTTTGCATGGCCTTTAAGCTCGGTAGTGCTTAAGTACGGTTCCCAGATCGACCATGCATCAATGGCACCTTTGTCAAAAGCCGCGCGCGCATCGGCAGGTGGGAGCCAAATGGGCTGAATATCGCTCCAGCTCAGCCCCGCTTTTTGCAATACTTTGGCCAGTAGTTCATGCGCACTTGATCCTTTTTGAACGGCAATGCGCTTGCCTTTTAAATCGGCAATGGACTGAATGCGACTGTTTGTTGGAATCAAGATGGCTTGCGAATCGGCAGGAACTACTTCATATCCGACATAGCTCAGCGGTTTATCGGCTGCCTGAGCAAAAATAGGCGGTGTATTGCCCACAGCGCCAAAATCGACTGCACCTACGGCCAAGGCTTCAAGCATTTGTGGCCCTGCAGGAAATTCACGCCATTCAATTTTGGCGCCCGGAAATTCCTGTTCATAAATTTTTTGTTGCTTGGCAATCAAGAGATTCAGCGATGATTTTTGAAAGCCAATGGTCAGGGTTTTCACTGCGCTTTCGGCTGCGGGCGTGGTTTGGGCTTTATTTTCTGTGCCTGCGTCATGCTTTTGACATGCGGTTATCACCACGCTAAGCCCCAATGCACCGATTACGCCGAATGTTTTTAATAGAGTCATGATGGATGTTGCCCCAATTATTTTATTTGGCCAGTTAAAATGGCATCTTGAATTTTGAGTGGTTGTGGAATCAGTTTTTGTTGATAGAAGGCATCTGCAACGTATTGCTGCTGCTGAATCACGTCAGGTGAGAGTGGTGTAACCCCAAAGCCCATACGCGAAATGGACGTTTTTAAAATATTGAAATCCAGCGCGGTCGGTTTTTCTAATAAACGAGCTGCATCGTCCTGATGGGTTTTGACCCACTCGGTGGTTTGATTGAGCTGTTGCACTACGGTATTAAGTACTTCTGGATGCTGCTCGGCAAATTTGCGATCGGCTAAATAAAACTGATGGTTACTGACCAGATTTTGCCCGGTGGCCAGTACACGTGCGCCAATTTGCTGCTCTGCTGCTGCAAAGAATGGATCCCAAATCACCCATGCATCCACTGCACCTTTTTCAAAGGCTGCACGGGCATCGGCAGGTGGTAAATACACCACTTGAATATCCTGCAGCGTGAGCTGGTTTTTCTCGAGTAATTTAAGCAGCAGATAATGCACGTTTGAGCCTTTGTTCAGCGCCACGCGTTTGCCTTTTAAATCTTGAATACTTTGAATAGGCGAGTTTTTTTGAACAATCAGTGCCTCGGCGTTTGGTGCAGCAGGCTGATTAGCCACGTACACCAGATTAGGGCTGGCAGCTTGTGCAAAAATAGGAGGTGCCTCGCCCGACTCACCAAATACGACACTTCCGACATTTAAGCCTTCAAGCAGTTGCGGACCCGCCGGAAACTCGACCCATTTCACCTGAATACCCTGTGCTTTCAGGGCCTGATCCAGATCGCCACGTTGTTTCACGATGGGCAATAAACCGTATTTTTGAAAACCAATATTTAAAGTGGTGAGTGCTTGTTTTTGTTCTTTGGCACAGCCGCTAAGCATCATCATGCTGGTGATTCCTGCTGCAATCACTGAAAACTTAAACCATGAAGAAGATGCGATACTGGCCATGATGCGTGCTGCCTCGAAAAAGTGAAAAGATCGAACTAGAGGGCACACCTTAGAACCAATTGCTTTGCATAAAAAATAAGATTTTTAACATTACTTATGTAAAAAATAGATAAATAAAAAACTGCAAAGCTTATCTGTATTTGTCATTTTTAAAATTATGACGGCAATGAATTTTATTAAATTAAGTGTTTGAATTTTATGTATTTTCAATACATTAATAATGTCATCTTAAAACTGAATAAAGCGGTGAAGGCAGGCAATAGCGCTGATTTGACTAAAGATTGCATGAATAAAGATATAGCAAGTTCTGCTAAAGCCAAATGACTCACACAATCTGACATGTAGCGAAAGGCAAAGGGCAGTCTGGCTCTGACTTGCAAGCGACTGCCCAACAGATGGGTTTACATCAGGATTTTTTTAAAGACCAACGAGTTACGCTGAAAATTGTAAAGTGCTTGGCGCGCGTCGGGTAATTCGTCCACGCTGGCATGCGAAAAGCCATGCTCTAAGAACCAGTGCGCTGTACGTGTGGTCAGTACAAATAACTGTAAAATTCCGTCTTGGCGCGCTTTTTCTTCTAAAAAGTGCAAAATCTGGCTACCTCGGTTGGATTTGCGATAGGCCGGATCGACCGCTACACAGGCAATTTCGGCCGAACGAATTTCGCCTTTTGCGGTTGGTATTGGATACAGCGCTGCACACGCCAGAATCATGCCATCACGTTCAATCACAGCAAACTGAGCAATCTCGCTCTCCAGTCGTTCGCGTGAGCGGTACACCAAAATTCCTTCTTGCTCGAGTGGGCGCAGCAAATGAATCAAACCACCGACATCTTGAATGTTGGCGATACGCACCTCTTCATAATGTGCATCGGTAATAAGCGTACCAATCCCGTCACGGGTAAACAGCTCCTCAATTAAGGCACCATCATGAAAATAAGGAATTAAATGCACACGATGCACGCCTGAAAGCGAAGCCGTTTGGGCACCTTGTAGCGGAATGACATGCTCAAGCCTTTGTGCCTTTTGCTGAATGTAGCGATCAAGCTGATGCGGCGTCAGTTCGCGCAGCAGTTTACCTTCATCGTTGACCAAGCCTTGCTGATCGGCCAGAAAAATTAGTTTATCTGCTTTGAGCGCAATGGCCGTACGGGTGGCCACTTCTTCGGCCATTAAGTTGAATACCTCACCTGTGGTGGAATATCCCGTTGGGCCCAATACCACAATATTATGGTTATCGAGGTGACCTCTGATCGCATCGGTATCAATACTTCGTACTTCACCAGTCAGTTGAAAATCGATACCATCCCGGATTCCATAAGGCTTGGCGGTAACAAAATTGCCAGACACCGCATCAATGCGTGCGCCGTGCATCGGCGAGTTGGCGAGCCCCATAGAAAGCAGCGCTTCAATTTGCAAACGAATTGAACCCACCGCATTCATGACACTCGCTAACGATTCACGTGTGGTGACACGCCGATGCTGGTGAATAGGCGTATATAATGATTTTTCTTGAAGATTCTGGTTAATTTGTGGGCGAGCACCATGTACCAGTATCAGACGGATGCCCAGAGAGTGCAGCAGGGCAATATCGTGAATAATATGCTGGAAATTATGATGTTGAACGGCTTCACCACCAAACATTAAAACGAACGTTTTATTTCGATGCGCGTTGATATACGGAGCTGAGTTTCGAAACCAGTGGACATACTGTTGGGTTTGAGTGTGTTCAGAATGATTTTCTGGAAGCGACATAGAAGGCTCAGCATAAGGAAAGCATAGTTAGGATTCTAAACAAAATCGCTAATCCTTCAATAAAAAAATGCCCAAACCGTCATGGCTTGGGCATTTTTGAGGGATTCAATTAGCGAACGACTTGAATAATTTTGTGGTTGTGATCGTTGATTAAAAGATAATGGCCGTTGGCTTTAATCCAGTGTTGGCCGCGCCCTGGCTTATGAAGCTTTTTATATCCGCGGTGATCGACTTTATAACGGTCGGATACGTACTGTTTTGGTGCGAACTGACCCGGACGCCAGTCGGCTTTTTTATCCTGATACGTAGCATGATGCTCATGACGCATGTCGTTGTGATCGTGTGGTGCAGCCATAGCCGAAGTGGTCACAATACCTGCTGTTGCTAAAATAATGGCAGTAGTTAATTTACGCATGATGTTCCTCATTTATCTTTGTCGATTTGATAAATCTAATGTAATGAATAATTTAAGATGAATGATGAAGACACGTTGTGAAAATGTGAAGTTCATGGATAAAAATTGGATCCAAAAAATTTCTTAAATAAAAAAAGCCTGAACGTGGGTTCAGGCGAAATCTGACTTTTTGAGGAGATCGATTAAAAATTCATGATGCGAACGATATCGTTGCTGTCTGAATTGACCAAAATAAAATCATTGTTAATTTTATACCACTGCTGGCCACGGCTCGGACGGGGCAGATTAAACTCGCGATAGTCGGCTTTATAGGCATCGCCGCGATAATGCTGCGGCATGATGTAACCTGTCTGCCAGCGATGCTGTTTTAAGCGCTGTACGCCTTGTTCTTGACGAAAGCGGCGCTCCGAACGAATCGAGTCATCCTGATCGCGATCAAAACGATTTGAGCGATCAAAACCTTGACCGCGATCACGGGGAGGTCCCCCCATATCTGATCCGCGATCAAAATTAGGTGCTGCGATCGTGACAGTGCTTGTGAGCGTAGCAAGTGATACGACTAAGCTTGTCAAAATCTTTTTCATGATGCATCCTCGACGACACAAGTATTCTCTGTGAATGGGTATTTGTACGAGCCTTTAATGTACAAAAAAAATGCAGAGAAACTGTGAAGATCATTCAATAATTCTATTAAAAATATGGAGATATCTTTTTTGTTTATCAGGCTAAGGTGCTGAATTTTTTCGGCTTAGATCCGGCTTGTATATCATAAGATGCAATATTTTTATTTGATCATGATCTTAACTTTAAATGGATCTGATTGCATACGCAACCAGACCTAGACCAATGTGTAAGTGACCGAACACATGCTGTTCAAGATTCGCTTTATCCGTTAATCCTGTGCATCGATACTGACGCCGTTTAAATCGAGACTATCATCACCCATCAAGTACAGATAGGCGGGCATGATCGATTCGGATGTTGGTAAAGACAGTGGATCTTCTTCAGGATAGGCTTTGGCACGCATGGCAGTACGTGTTGCCCCCGGGTTAATGCAGTTAAAGCGAATATTCGGATAAGTATGTTCGCTGGCAAAAATTTTGCTGACAGCTTCAATGGCAACTTTTGAAACCGAATAAGCACCCCATAATGCGCGCGCTTCACGACCCACACCAGAGCTGGCAAACACTACCGATGCATTTTGCGATTTTTCAAGCAAGGGCAATAGTGCCTGCGTTAATACAAACGGTGCGCGCAGATTTACCGCCATGACATCATCCCATACGTCGGCAGGATAATGCGCCAGCGGAACACGTTCACCCAAGATGCCCGCATTGTGCAAAATACCGTCTAGGCGACCAAACTGGTCTTCAAGAGTATTAAACAGCAATTCGTAATCACGATCTGAAGCACTTGAAAGCTGTAACGGCAAAATGGCCGGTTGCGGTGCACCCAGACTCTCAATTTCATCATAAATGACTTCAAGTTTGTTTAGGGTACGGCCATGCAATACCACTGTAGCGCCGTGCAAGGCATAACTTAGTGCTGCTGCACGCCCAATGCCATCGCCAGCACCCGTGATTAAAATAATGCGGTCTTTGAGTAAATCAGTACGAGGTTGATATTCTGAATATTTCATTGTGGAACCTCCTTAAAATTGAGTGTTGTTATCAAGCATGCTGTTGCATCTGTTCAGCTGGATTTGATTTTAAACCCAGCTGCTGCAAAATTTTTGTTTCCAGTTCTGTAACTGTGTGCACAATCGCATCGGCTTGCCAGGCCGCCAGATCGTCTTTGTAGGCCAGCGGTAGGTAACCATAAGCGGCCAGAATCGTATACATGTTGGCTGCGCGTCCTGCATCGATATCACGCGGATGATCACCCACATAAATAATTTGCTCGGCTGGAACCTGAAGCTGCTCGGCCGCCAGAAACATGGGTTCTGGATCAGGTTTGGCATGTTTGACATCTTCTGGGCATACCAACACCGCACAGCGCTCGGTCAGATCAAGTCGCTTTAATAGCAATTCGGTCAGATAACGTGGTTTATTGGTGACAATACCCCACGGAATCTGCTGCGCCTCTAACTGTTCGAGTAAAGATGTCATCCCGCTAAACAGGTCGGTGTCTACGACAATATCTTGCTCATACAAATCGAGAAAGCGCTGACGATGCGCGAGAAAGGTCGCATCATCGACGGCCAGTTCTGGATAGACCAACTTCACCATGGCACGAGCGCCTTCAGACACTTGAGTGCGAATCAAGTCGGCATCGACTACATCACGCTGTTCTTCACGGCACATGGCCTGAATGATGCGAATAAAGTCAGCCGCTGTGTCAATCAGGGTACCATCAAGATCAAAAAGAACAGCGCTCATGATTATCCTTGTTTTACCGTATGAACCATGTAGTTAACATCGACATTTGGCGCGAGCCAGTAACGCTTGGTCAGCGGATTATAATGCAGACCGATCATATTTTTGAGCGTGAGCCCCGCATGGCGAATGTCTTGCGCCATTTCGGACGGTCGGATAAATTTGTGATAGTCATGCGTGCCCTTTGGCAGCAAACGCAAGATGTATTCGGCACCTAAAATGGCAAATACATAAGACTTTGGATTACGGTTAATGGTGGAGAAAAAGACATGTCCACCCGGTTTAACCAAAGCCTGACAAGCACGAATAATCGATGCAGGATCTGGTACGTGTTCCATCATTTCCATACAGGTCACGACATCGTACTGACCGGCTTGTTCTTTGGCCAAGTCTTCCACCAGTACCTGACGGTATTCGATGTTGCTGACGTTTTCTTGCTGGGCATGCAAACGACCCACATTCAGCGGCGCCTCACCCATATCGATCCCGAGTACGTCTGCACCACGGCGTGCCATGCTTTCGGCTAAAATACCGCCCCCACAACCGACATCGAGCACCTTTTTACCCGCCAAACCGCCTGCATGCTCGTCAATCCAGTTCAGACGCAATGGATTGATCTGATGCAATGGTCGAAATTCAGAATCCTGATCCCACCATTGGGCCGCAAGTGCTTCAAATTTTGCAATTTCTTGTGGATCAACATTCAACTGTGACATGCGGGTGACCTCAGATTAAAATGGATTGTCATGATTTTGATATATTGTTTAGTGTAGCGATAATTCTAGAAAAAGCGATAAATTCAGAAAAAATCTTCACACAACGAAACGAAAATTGAATATTTGTTTTATATTTAGCGCATACACTCAGCATAACGATTCAGAGGATAATACGGACAATGAAAAAATTTGTTTTGGGCGGACTTTCTGCTGCAATAATGGCCTTTTCGGGCACCACGATGGCAGCCGATTTTGTGGCAGGCAAGGACTACACCGTGATTGCAAACCCGGGTAAAGTCGCGGTACCGGGCAAAATTGAAGTACGTGAGTTTTTCTGGTACGGCTGTCCGCACTGTTATAAGCTTGAGCCATACATGCAAACATGGTTAAAGCAACTGCCAAAAGACGTGAATTTCTTGCGCACGCCGGCTGCCATGAATAAAGTCTGGGAGCAGGGTGCTCGTGCCTATTATGTGTCTGAAGCGCTGGGTGTACGTCAAAAAACGCATCTCCCGTTGTTCCATGCGATCCATGCCCAAAACCAGCAAATTTTTGATCAGGCATCTTTGGCCAAGTTTTATGTGAACTATGGCGTGCCAGAGCAAAAGTTCAACAGCATGTTTAACTCTTTCCCGATTACGGCCAAAATTGCTGAATCGAACAAACTGGCGCAGCAGTATCAATTAACGGGCGTGCCGGCTGTGGTGGTGAACGGCAAATACGTGGTACAGGGTGAAGATGGTAAAGTGGTTCAGGTGGTGAACTATCTGGTGCAAAAAGAGCGCGCTGCGAAAAAATAACCCACAAAATCGATACCAGCTCTAATAAAAAGGTTTCTGAACATCAGAAACCTTTTTTGTACATGCTGCTTTTGCAAGGTTAGGCATCTTTGGGTTCAATCTCGAATGCATCCAGATTGATCGACTGCGCAGGTAAAGAAAGCGCCTGATTGATATACAAGTTGATCAGTTTTTGTCGTGAGCCAATCGAACGCTGATAATAGCTCGAATTGAGCAACAGTGCCGCACCATACGTCAGTGACCAAATGTATGACAGGTAATCACGAATCGACATATCGTAATTGACCGATTTCAAATAGGCCTCGGTGATGTCCTTAATGGCCAGAATACGTGCCTGACGAATCTCGTAGAGCGCTTCGAATAGGTGATTCAGCTTCGATTCGGTCATGGTCAGATTTTCTTCAAGCTGATGCAGCAAGATGGTACGTGCAGGCGCCGTCAAATGGTGCAACATGTAGGTTGGTGCATATTCCTTGAAATCACGATTGTGCTGTTGGGAAATCTCCAGCAAACGCTTTTCATTTTGAATCACCAGCTCTAAAAGTAGTTCATTTTTACTTTTAAAATGTTTGTAGAGGGTGCCTTTGGCGATATCAAGCTCTGCCACCAGCTCGTCTAGGGTAATTTCCTGATTGTTTTCCAATAACAGCTTTTCGGCGACACTTAAGATGCGTTCTTTACGGATTAAAAATTGTTGATGGCGATCTGGATTCATGAGTATTCCTGTCACTGTTTTGATCACACGCCAGCATCCATTTGCTTTGGGCGAAATTATCTGTTGTCTTTGGTGATACCTCCCATCTATAGCATGTTGCATCACCTGTCATCAACAAAAAAAGCCACGCTATTCCCAGTTTGCAACGCCTCTGAACAATAAGCGCACTTGAGTTGTGGCATTTTCAACAAAGTTGTGTTGCTGATCAGACAACATAGGCTCTTGTAATTGACGTGGCAGGCTTAGCCATGTCATGGCCCAGGTAAAAGACATATTAATCAAAATATCGGAAAGCACTTTTAAATCTTGAGAATGCTGAATATGTTCAAACATCGGCAGTTTGCGCAGGTCGCTGGCCAGATCTTCAATCAAATCGTCGATTTCGCGTGCAATGGCCTGACGTACTGCCGCAGAGCCGCCCCAACGCTCAGCAATCATAAATTGCCATTCTAGAGGGCTGCGGTTGATGGCTTGAAAAAACAGCTCAATACTGGTTTGCGGATGTGAATTGGCTTGTTGCAGATAACTTTGACCGAGCTGATGAATCAGACTTTTAATATGAAGCGCAACTTGATCGACCAGTTCTTGTCCTAATGCATCCATATCTTGAAAATGCCGGTAAAACGCGGTGGGAACCAAACCGACCTCGCGGGCCACTTCGCGCAGACTGATACTGCTAAATGAACGACCCCCTGTACTCAGTTGTAACGCGGCATCGAGTAATGCCTGACGACTTTGCTGTTTACGTTCATCCCGGATCGACATGCCCATGACCTAATAAAAACCTGCCACGAGTCTATCAAAAAGCATCGGTATTTCAAAAAAGTAAAAATAAGCAATCAAAAAATCAGTGAACACCTGTTGACTGAAATAAAAAAAACGCCTATTGTGTACAAGTGTTCACTAAAAGCACATTTGTTCACTCATATAAATAGCCAGATACAAACGAGGAACGTATGAACATGTTAGCCCGCTACCAGCCGCAATGGATTCGTGAAGACTTTGTCGATTTTGTACTCGAACAGGTCAACCCAATGTGGTCGTGGAAGAAAGCCAAAGCACAGGTGGTTGCGGTTGAAGCCGTAGCGCCTGATTTTTATCAAGTGTCTTTATTACCGAATACTCATTTTAATACACAGCAGATCCGTGCCGGACAAAGCCTCTTGGTCACGCTGGTGCTTGAGGGTGTTCATCAGCAGCGCAGTTATTCGATTATGCGTAGCCACCCCAATGGTCAGATTGATTTAGGCGTTAAGGTACAAGGCAAGGTGTCTGGCGCAATGAGCCAGCTTAATGTGGGGCAGGTGATTGAGATTTCGCAGCCGCAAGGTGATTTTATTTTGGCGCCCGTAGCGAATCGTGTATTACTCATTGCCTCTGGCAGCGGCATTACGGCCATTTATGCCTTGCTACAACAAGCGCTTCGTCAGCAATCTGAGCAAATCGATGTGGTTTACTTCACTCGCGACGATGCCTTTCATGCCATGTTGCAGCAGGTGGCCGATCAGCACGAAACAGTCCGCTATCATCACATTAATACTGCACAGCAGCCACAGCATCTGAGTTTGGATTTTTTAAATCAACGCATATCCGATCTTGCACAGTGTCAGGTTTATGCCTGTGGTGCCTCGGCGATGATGCATGCAGCAGATGACATTTTTACCCAGTTAGGGTGCCGCGACAAATTGCATATGGAGTATTTCCAGACCCAAGTGGATGAGTCGCTTGAGGCACAGCCAGTGACTTTTATGCGCGCACAGCAGCAATTTGAGGCCCGAGGTAACTTGCTTGAAAGTGCCGAGCAGGCTGGACTACGCCCTGCGCATGGCTGTCGTATGGGAATTTGCAATACCTGCACATGCACCAAAGTCAGCGGAAGCACCAAAAATATACTGACCGGTGAAATTGATCATGGCAGCAATACCCAGATCAAACTTTGCGTTAGTCAGGCGGTCAGTCCTGTCGTGATTAACCTATAAAACGTTACAAGATCAGGATTCGGAGAAAAACAATGAATATGTCGGTTAAATTTCCTGAACACAGTAAATCGAGCTATTTAAGCCCTGAACAAATCGAGGCCTTTGGCCAAGAGATTGAAACGATTCGCCGTGAGGTGATGGATCACTTAGGCGAAGCCGATGCACTGTATATCTATAAAATTCGCAACTTTGTCCGCTACAGCGAAATTGCTTCACGTGGCATGCTGATGTTTGGCGGCTGGATTCCACCTGTATGGCTTCTTGGAACAGGGCTATTGGGTGTCTCTAAAATTGTAGAAAACATGGAACTCGGACACAACGTCATGCACGGTCAGTTTGACTGGCTCAATGATCCGAGTTTGAACGGCGCCAATTACGACTGGGACACCATTGCTACAGGCGACGACTGGAAACACACGCATAACTATGTGCACCACACTTACACCAATATCCTCGGTAAAGATCACGATGTCGGTTATGGCTTACTACGCGTGAGTGAGCAGCAAAAATGGGAACCGCGCTTTCTTTTTAATATCCCGATGGCAGCGCAGCTGATGCTGTTTTTTGAATGGTATGTCGGTGTACAAAATCTGCACCTGGAAGATGCCTTGGTGTATAAAACCAGAAGCTGGAAACAGGTCTGGCTGGACTCTGCCAAACTGCGCAAAAAAGTGGTGCGTCAGGTGGGCAAAGACTATGTATTTTTTCCACTCATTGCCGGCCCAAATGCGATTCCTGTCTTTATGGGCAATGCTGTCGCAAATGTGATTCGTAATTTATGGTCTTCTGCGGTGATTTTTAATGGTCACTTTACCGAAGATGCTGAAACCTTTGAAGAAGACCATACGGCTACCGAAACACGCGCGCAGTGGTACTTACGCCAAATTCGCGGATCGAGCAACTTTAGTGGTGCTGAATGGTTACACATTTTAAGCGGTAACTTGAGCCATCAGATTGAGCATCACTTGTTTCCAGACATGCCGGCCAACCGTTATGCCGAGGTTGCACCAAAAGTAAAAGCCTTATGCGAAGCGTATGGCGTACATTACAACGAAGCCAATTTTACCCAACAGTTTTGGAGTGTATGGGTTCGCCTTGCTAAATGTTCGTTACCCAATGATGTATCGATCAAAGTGATTGGACGCTGGCAGAAAATCAAACAGCGCTTGTTGGGTGGGTACACCTGAGTCAGTTGCTGTTTTGTACAGTTGTAAGAGGCGCTGAAAATTTGTCCAATCTTCAAAGTCAGGTTTGCTATACTATGCAGCAATTTGAATAGTGGCTATTAAGGATAAGTTATGCGTATTGACCAACGTGCTCTCGATCAATTACGTGATGTAAAAATTACGCGCAATTATACGCGTTATGCAGAAGGTTCCGTATTGGTTGAATTTGGTCATACCAAGGTCTTATGTACTGCCAGTATCGATCATTCCGTGCCGCGTTTTCTAAAAGGCCAAGGCCAGGGCTGGGTAACCGCCGAATACGGTATGTTGCCGCGCTCAACGCATACACGTAGTGACCGTGAAGCGGCGCGTGGCAAGCAAAGTGGACGTACACAGGAAATTCAACGTCTGATTGGTCGAAGCCTGCGTGCCATGGTCGATTTGAAAAAGCTGGGTGAAAATACCATCACTATCGACTGCGATGTGATCCAAGCTGACGGTGGAACGCGTACTGCTGCCATTACGGGTGCTGCTGTGGCGTTGGTCGATGCGATGAACGTGTTACTGGAAAAGAAAAAAATCAAGCATGATCCACTTAAAGGCTTAGTGGCTGCAATTTCTGTAGGCATGTATCAAGACGAAGTCTTGCTCGATTTGTGCTATGAAGAAGATTCAAACTGTCAGACTGATCTAAACGTCGTCATGACTCAGTCGGGCGAATTTATTGAAATTCAGGGTACAGCAGAAGACAAGCCGTTTACCCGTACACAAGCCGATGCCATGTTGGAAATGGCTGAAAAAGGAATTCAGCAGCTCATTAAAAAGCAGCAAGATGCACTAGGCTGGTAAAATAGTTTCAATAAAAAACGCATCTTAGGATGCGTTTTTTTATGTCTATTTACAATATGATGCAGATTAGGCGTCACTTTCTGGTCTAAAAAAATAGTGAAAACAGAAACTTCGTTACAAGATTTCAAATTGTTTCACAAAGCGTAACCTTTTGTATTGAAGCACCTACACTCTCTGCCCATCCTGATCATGCTTACTCATTAAAGTTGTTCAGCATTGAAATTGAGAAATAGGGGAGCCAACTATGCTACAAATATTTATTGTGATTTGTGCGGTGATTACGTTTACCGTGATGGCAGCCGATCCGCGCCCGAGCCAAGATCAGCAATCGGCTTCTGCATGGCAAAAACCGGATCAGTCGAAACCATCACAGGCCACTCAAAAAATTATTGAGCAGCCGAATAACTCAGCGCATGAAGATGCTTAAGCATTAAAACGCATCGATAAATCGATGGCAGTGACGTCTTTGGTTAAAACACCCATCGAAATATAGTCGACACCCGTTGTTGCCACTTCGCGCAAGTTATCTAGCGTAATATTACCTGAGGCTTCAAGTTTGCAGCGACCTGCTACATGCTTTACCGCATCAATCATTTGCTGTTGAGAAAAATTATCGAGCATTACAATATCGGCACCCGCCTCTAAGGCCTGTTCCAGCTCATTCCAAGTTTCTACTTCTACTTCGACAGGCTTGTTCGGTGCAATTTGACGCGCCTGCGCGATGGCCTGTGCAATTCCACCGGCTGCCATAATATGATTTTCTTTAATTAAAAAGGCATCGAATAAACCGAGGCGATGATTTTGTCCGCCACCAATTGCTACTGCATATTTTTGTGCGATACGTAAACCAGGTAGGGTTTTACGTGTATCAAGCAGTTTGGTGTGCAAGCCATCGAGTTGTTTCACATAAAATGCAGCTTTGGTCGCCACTGCCGATAAAGTTTGAATAAAATTCAATGCAGGGCGCTCGACCGTTAGAAGGCTACGTGCCGAACCTGCCAATTTTAAAAAAGCTTCACCCGCCTGAATGTGTTCACCTTCGGCTTTGAGCCACTCCACTTTGACTCGATGATCATAGTGTTGAATAAGCGCATCAACCCACGGACGACCGGCTAAGATCATGTTTTCACGTGTAATAATGGTCGCAGTTGCTTGTTCGTGTTCTGGGGTGAGCAATGCCGTAATATCGCCATCACCAATATCTTCGTGCAACGCCTGTTGGATATTGAGTTGAATCGATTGTTCAAGCAATGATTGTGGAATGCTCATAAGTACGTCCAAGATGTAACCCAGAAAATTGAGCGATATATTAGCATTGTCGTTTTAAAAAATAAGTATTCTTGGCACAATATTCCTAAAATGCAGATACCGCTCGGCAGTTTCAATCTGTCGATACGTGATGGATGATGTTGCGAATGCTATGGCGAAAAAAGAGAGTTGTTTCAGATGATGCCGCGTTTTGAAGTCAAAGATGGTCAGTTAATCGGGGCAAAGCAGTTGCCTTCGCCAAATTTTAATCAGCGTCCGCCACAGACCGAGATGTGTTTGCTGGTGATTCACAATATCAGTTTACCGCCTTCACAATTTGGTGGCGATTACATTCAGCAGTTTTTTCAAAACCAGTTAGACTGGTCGTTGCATCCTTATTTTAAAGAAATTGAAGGTATGTGCGTTTCGGCACATTTGCTGATTTTGCGTAGCGGTGAGGTGATTCAGTTTGTAAACTTTAACGATCGTGCATGGCATGCCGGTCGCTCACAGTATCTTGGTCAGGTCGAGTGTAACGATTATTCGATTGGCATTGAGCTGGAGGGCAGTGACGATCAGCCCTTTGAGCCAGAACAGTACGAAACACTGGCCGATGTCACATGTTGTTTGCAGCGTGCGTATCCTAAAATCCAGACACATATTGCGGGGCACTCCGATATCGCACCCGTCAGAAAAACCGATCCGGGGCCTTTTTTTAACTGGCCTCATTTTCGCGCAAAACTTCATGCAAAAAAAACTGCTGCTAGACATGATTTCGCAACGAAATAATATCCAAGTTTCATTACAATAACGACTTTGTGTTTAGGCGTGGGTAGAGGCGATGGCATTGTGGCGATCGACGTTTATTGTCAGTGCAATGACGATGTTATCTCGCATATTGGGTTTGGTCCGCGATATGGTCCTGCTCAATGTGTTTGGGGCAGGAAAAGATTTTGATACCTTTGTGGTGGCGTTTCGGATTCCAAACTTTTTTAGGCGCTTGTTTGCCGAGGGTGCATTTTCACAAGCCTTTATTCCTATTTTGACCGAATATAAAACGGGTCGTGCTCATGCTGAAGTACAAATTCTGATTAGTCGGGTGTTTGGTTGCCTGCTGATGGTGATGAGCTTACTTACCTTAGTGGCCATGATCATTGCACCGGTGATTATTTATGCCTATGCCCCCGGTTTTCACAATGATCCAGAAAAGTTTGATCTGGCTGTCGGAATGTTTCGTCTGACCATTCCTTACTTGATGTTTATGTCGCTGACTGCATTTGCCAGCAGTATTCTCAACAGTTATGGCTCGTTTGCTTCACCCGCTTTTTCTCCCGTTTTGCTTAACGTGGCCATGATTGCAGGGGCATGGTGGCTCACGCCGTATATGCAGCAGCCGATTATGTCGCTGGGCTGGGCCGTACTTGGGGCGGGTATTTTGCAGCTTGCGATCCAGATTCCAGAGCTTTGGCGTAAAAAACTCCTGATTCCACCAAAAATTGACTTCAAGCATGAAGGGGTCGAGCGCATCATGAAACTGATGTTACCGGCCTTGTTTGGTGTTTCGGTTACTCAGATTAACCTGTTGCTCAACACTATTTGGGCATCTTTTATGCAGGATGGTTCAGTTTCGTGGCTCTATAGTGCCGAGCGTATGACCGAGCTACCGCTCGGACTCATCGGTGTTGCCATTGGGACAGTGATTTTGCCTTCTTTATCTGCCCGTCATGCTGAGCAAAATCAGGAGAAGTTTCGCGGGATGCTGGACTGGGCTGCACGCGTGATTGTATTGGTGGGTTTACCTGCCAGTATTGCACTGTTTATGCTGTCGACACCGATTATTCAGGCGCTGTTTCAGCGCGGTGAGTTTACTTGGGAAGACACCAAAATGACAGCACTGGCCCTGCAATGCATGAGTGGTGGCGTGATTGCCTTTATGTTAATTAAGGTATTTGCACCGGGTTTTTACGCCCAGCAAGATACCAAAACTCCTGTTCGAGTGGGCTTGATTGCTGTTGCCACAAATGCGCTTTTAAACGTGATATTTATTGGGCTATTTAAGCTGATCGACTGGAAAGCCGAACATATGGCATTGGCGCTGGCCTCATCGGGTTCGGCTTTGGTGAATGCCGGAATGCTGTATTTTTATCTGCACAAGCGTAATATTTTCCGTTTTGGCGGACACTGGAAAAAACTCGCACTCCAGTATACTGTCGCTAATTTAGCCATGATTGGGGCGCTATGGGGCGCACTGCATTGGTACGATGGGCAGTCTTCTCAGCTGATGCGCATCATCGAAGTGATTGTTTTTTGTGTAGTGGGTGTGGCTGCCTATGCAATTGCACTGTTTGCAACGGGCTTCAGACCTCGCCACCTAAAGCATGAGACATAAAATAAAGCAGCGCGTGGCAATACATGAATTGCGCTTTATTTTGTGTCGCAAGACAAGCGAAGCGTTAAAAAAACCGCTGTGATGACAGCGGTTTTTTTAATTATTTGGCTGGTAATACTTCGAGTAATTCAATATCAAAAATCAGCGTACTGTTTGGCCCAATTGCATCACCACTGCCGACTTCGCCGTAGGCCAGTTTGGCAGGCACAAATAAACGTGCTTTTTCACCTTCTTTCATCAGTTGCAAGCCTTCTGTCCAGCCCGGAATCACTTGGCTGAGTTGAAACTCGACCGGATGATTACGCGCAATCGAACTATCGAATACGGTGCCATCGAGTAAGCGGCCTTCATAATTTACTTTTACTCGTGATGTGGCTTTAGGTGATTTACCTTTACCTGCACTCAAAACTTGATATTGAAGACCAGATTTAGTGGTGATCACACCTGATTTCTTCGCATTTTCTGCCAAGAATGCATCGCCACTTTTCAGATTTTGCTGAGCCAGTTGCTGATAAGCATACAGTTGTTTGGCTTCCATTTGCTTTTTATACTGACTAAGCACCTTGGCCATGTCTTCATCCGTCAAAGCGGCATCTTTGCCTTGTGCACCTTCTTTAAGGCCCTGCACAAAAGCTTCAATGTTGAGATCTTTTAGGGTATCGGCATTGGTACGACCCATCACGTATCCATAGCTATAGCCTAATTGATCTTTTTGCGGGCTATTCTTGGTAATTGCTGCAAAGCCTGAAACAGACAGACTGGTTAAAACCAAACCGAGCACAGTTTTTTTCATCATTTTTATCCAAATTATATGTCATATAAAAAACAAGGAGAGTACATGACTCTCCTTTGAGCGATTATTTTACTTCGAGAAGCTCAACATCAAAAATTAGGGTGCTGTTGGCCGGAATCATGCCTGGAACACCTTGTTCGCCATAACCGAGTTTTGCCGGAATATAAAAAGTCGCTTTGCCGCCTTCTTTGAGCAGTTGCAAACCTTCGGTCCAGCCCGGAATCACTTTATTGAGCGGGAATTCAACCGGCTCGCCGCGATCATACGAGCTATCGAAGACCTTACCATCGGTGAGCTGACCTTTGTAGTGAACTTTGACCACAGACGTGGCTGTTGGGCGTTTACCTGTACCCTCGGTAATAATTTTGTATTGCAAGCCTGATGCTGTGGTTTTAACGCCTTCTTTTTTGGCATTTTCGGCTAAGAAGTCATTGCTACTCGATTCAGACTTTTTGGCGTGCTCAAGCTCTTTTTGCTGCGCTTCTTGCTGATAAGCAGTATAGGCGGCTTGAAGCTGCTCTTGTGTGTAGGCTGCAGGTGTATGAGCATGGCCATCACGAATACCCTGTACAAATGCATTAACATCAAGCTCTGCAGGTGTTTGGTTGGCAACTTCATAACCGAGCGCATAGCTGATTTTTTGCACCGGAGACGCATTTTGGTCAGCCTTGCTGCCTACATTTGTTGCAGGATGCTGAGTCGCGTAATAAACAGGAATAAGTGCAGCACCGCCTAAAATGATAGCGACAGCAACGGGTAAGGCTTTACTCATACAATGTTCCAAAAAAGATGTTTATTTGATCATGTTAAAAATACATGTGATCTTAGCATGCATCTGTTTAGCATATAATGTTTGTAAAAAAAAACGAGTGGATTTTTATACTGTTTGCGTTGTTTAAACGAAAAAGCCGAATCAGATGATTCGGCTTTTTTGAGTTTATTAGATTAGATGATTAATCATCTTTTGCTGCAGCGTAGTTATAGGCATAGTTATATCCATAACCACCGCTCGACTTTTGAATGTCATTTAAGATAAAGCCATTCACTTTCACGCCTGCCTGTTCGAAGCGGCTTACGGTCAATTCAAGCTCTTTCATTTGTGTTTTATTATGACGCGCAGTAATCAGGTTTACCCCTGCATATTGCGAAATGATAATACTGTCAGTCACTGCAAGTACTGGCGGCGTATCAATCAAGACATGATCATAATGCTGCATGATTTCATCAAGAAAAGCTTTGAATTTAGCAGAACCGAGCATTTCAGACGGATTCGCAGGGCTTTTACCTCGGGTAATCATGTCTAAGCCAGTTACTTCAGAATGATGGATGATCGAATCGAAGCTCGCCTGATCACTTAAATATTCCGATAAGCCAGGTTTAATCTCGACATTGAAATATTTGTTTAGGTATCCACGACGTAAGTCTGCATCAATAAGAAGTACACGTTTATTACTTTGCGCCAAAATCGTGGCCAAGTTCACCGAAATAAACGACTTACCTACCTCAGGCGCTGGGCCTGCAATCATAATCAGATTGTTTTTTGCATTTGCCAAAGCAAAGTGAATGGCGGTACGCATACTACGCAAGCTTTCAATTGCAATATCGTCGCTATTTTTAATCGACAAAATTGGAATACTTTTATTCTTTTTAAGCAATTTGATTCGACTTTCCTGAATAGGCGAGCGTGGTACTGTAGCATACACTGGTAGGTCGAGTTCATTTTCGATTTGTGCAGAGTCTTTAATGCCTGTACGGAGCATTTTACGCATCAATGCAATCAGTACACCAATAAAACCTCCCACAAAAAGAGATAAAATTAACACAATTAATTTCTTAGGTTTAATTGGTTTCACAGGTTCGATTGCGGTATCGATCACTCGTACATTGCCAATCTCACCTGCATTCGCAACTTTAAGCTGCTGATAGTTATTGAGTAAATTGGTATAGAGTTCCGTATTGACCTTTACATCACGATAATATTGCAGATACTGGCGCTGTAACTCTGGTAGTCTTTTAATCGTGGCATTTAACTCGGCAGACTTTTTATTCACAGCATCGAGCTGAGCATTGATTTCAGCCATGAGTGGATGATCACTAGTATATTTTGCTGCGAGTTCGGCTTGTTTTTGTTTGAGCTCGATTTTTGTCGTTTCGAGTGCAATATTTTGCTTCAAGAACAGCTCAGATTCCTGTGTGACATCAACTGTATTGTATTGTTCACGAAATTTATTGAACTTAAGCTCAGACTCTTCAAGCTGCTTTTTAAGTTCTGGTAATTGTTTGTCTAGAAAGCTTAGCGTTTGCTGTGCTTCTAACGATTTACGCTCGATATTTTGCGCGTGATATACCGTTAAAATATTATTCAGTACTTGCGTAATATGTACAGGATCTTGGCCTTGGTAAGTGAGCCCCACCACACCAGTGAGTTTGCCTTTTTCGGCCACTGCGTAGTTTTGAGTGAGTTCTTTCACTGCTGTCGGGACAGATAAACGACGAAGTATAAAAGTACGATTAAAAGGTACTTGACTGTCGATTCGTACCTGCCATGTGCCTTTAGCATCTTTAAGAATATTCTCTTTGTTTAACGTGCCTTCAAAAACAGGCATATCCTTATAGCTCAAACTAAATTGCTGCGTTTGAGGTTTAAATTCTAAGTTTAAGGGTTTATCAAGATAGTACTCAGGTACATCTAAACGTTGAATAAAGAAAGCATGAGTTGGATCTTTATATTCTACGCCTTTGTGTGAGTAATCGATTTGAGTATTATCACGATTAAACAGTCGGTGAAGAAGTGTATCTTGGGTATCCGTTATTTGAATATTTAAATTTAAATTTTGAATAACATTACCAAGCACTAATCTGGACTTTAAAATTTCAATCTCAGCGTCTGCTGGGGATTTTTGACCTGCACCACCAGCGATGTTTCCAAGCTCACCTAAAAGTGCTTGAGATGCAGCGCTTTTACTGTCTTCAACTTGTATCATGGCATCTGTCGCATAAATACTTGGAGAAACCCGCAGATAAAGAAGGGCGCAAATAAGACAGAATAAGGTGCAGACGGCAATCAATTTCCATTGTGCAATTAAGGAGAAGAGCAACTCTTTTAAATCGATTGTGTCTTCATTGGTATTTGAATTTTGGCTCATAGTGTCGATGTTACTTCTTCAAATTATAGATGTGATGCCCAGTCCGCGACATACGACTGAATGTTGATACAAGTTTGGTCAAAAAAGGCCTGATCATGCTGATATGGGTCGGGTACATTTTGCCCCTGCCAATGACCTAATCGAAAGGTTTTACCTTTAGCAAATGGCCAAGTCTGCTCAATATGTTTTTGCTGATTATTGCTCATGACCAGCACAAGATCGGCTTTCTTGATCATCTCTGCATTCAACTTACGTGCCACATGGTTGCGTATATCAATATTTAAGGCATCCATACATTTAATGGCTTTATCATCTGCACTATGGCCAGTCAAACCAGAAATACCGGCCGATTCTATATGTAACTCAGGATGCTCTTGTTTTAGCAGATATTCGGCCATCGGGCTGCGGCAAATATTACCCACACAAATGACCAAAACATTTTGGATTTGCATTTTAGTTATTTCCAAGAATCTTAAATGAATAAATTGCGCTTGCGAATGGAACGATTTGCCCAATCACACGTTGCCAGCGAGTCAGGCCCGTTGCATCGATATACACAATATCATTTTTTTGCATCTGGAACTGATTGGCCAAAGCCAAGTTGCCGAGGTTAGACAAATCTAAATGATACAGCTTTGATGTACGATCTTGTAAGTTCGTACGCATCACGTAAATTCGGGCAGCACTAGCCGAATATGGGTTAATCCCTTCGCTTTCACCCAATACATCACTTAAAGTCATGCCCTGATCGCGTAAAGCAAGTGCTTGACTTTTATTCGACTCACCCATCACGTAAAGTTTCTGATTTTGTTTGGTATTTACAAAAATCGTATCGTTGGGTTGAATCAATAAATTGTGTAAAGAATAACCCTGTTTTTCTAGGCTTATTGCATTTAAATCGAAGGTTTTACCATTTCGAATGAGCTGAATAGAGGTATTGTCACCTGTTTCGGTATTTACGCCACCGGCCATACTGAGCGCCGTGTAAATACTAATCGGCTGGTCATTTAAGGTATATTGTCCGCTTTTCATGACTTGGCCATTTACAAAGTAACGGCTACCTTCATAAGAGAGTACACGAACCACGACATCCGGCGCTTTTAAGTACTGAGCAAATCTGGCGCGGAGGTGCTGAGTCAGCTCAGAAACACTTTTACCCTGTGCTTGTACTTTTCCAATTAAAGGTAAGTAGATATTCCCATTACTATCAATAGGGTAACCAATGCCTTTAATGTTATTTCCATCTTGAAGAGGAGGTGTAATTTCAGGATAGGCCCAAAGCTGTATAGATAAAACATCACCTGCTCTTAAGCGGTATAACTGGTGTGATGCTCTAAATAAAGCTGCAATATCCGATTGATAGCGAATATTTTCAGCGGGCTGTAGTTTAGGCAAATTGGTTTGGTTGAGCTGTACAATTGAAACCTGAGCGCCTTGATCGGTTACATAAGTGCCTTGTTCAGGTATGTCGTGTGTTTGCAAACCTGAAGTAACGGCACAACCTGATAAACCTATAAAACAGGACGATAAAAAAAGTAAAGTGCTTTTATACTTCACATTGAAACCCTTAGATTGTAAGCTTTAGCGTGATATTTTAAAATGTCGTTATAACGCGACATTCTAGACCATAATTTATGAGAGTTATAGCGTTTTCAACTTAAGTTTGTATGTTTAGCGAAAAAATGAGTCTGAACGAAAAAGCCTTCACACTATTGGCAAAATGATCTTCTCTCGTCATTTTTTACTTTTTTACAACGATAGTGCCCATGCTTGAGAAAATTGCTTTAAATGCTTGAAGTTTTCTATTTAAAAACCTTGAAATCGAAGCTATTATTTGCGGCTAAGTTAAATATGAATTTGAGTTGTAAATTAAATCTTTTAAAGAGATAAAGACCAGATAACGGTTTTTATCAAATATGTCATAAACATATTCTATTTTAAACATAGATAAAGACGATTTCTTCCATAAGATGAATCAACCAACTGATAGATCAAGCATTTAAGTCGTATTACAGGAAATATATGAAAATATTAATTACAGGTGGCGCGGGTTTTATTGGTTCAGCCGTTGTTCGTCATGTTATTGAAAATACAGAAAATGAAGTACTTAACGTAGATAAATTGACTTATGCAGGAAATTTAGAATCTTTAGCACGTATTGCTAAAAATCCGCGATACACATTTTCTCAAACTGACATCTGTGATCGCGCTGCTTTAGATAAATTATTTGAAAATTTTCAACCCGATGCCGTGATGCATTTAGCTGCTGAATCGCATGTCGACCGTTCAATTACTGGCCCTGCGGCGTTTATTGAAACCAATATTATTGGTACCTACCAACTACTTGAGGCAGCACGCCATTACTGGAATCAACTAGATCAAAATAAAAAACAAGCATTTCGATTTCATCATATTTCAACAGATGAAGTGTATGGCGATTTAGAAGGTACAGAAGATCTGTTTTTAGAAACAACACCTTATGCTCCAAGTTCACCTTACTCTGCCAGTAAAGCCAGTTCGGATCACTTGGTTAGAGCATGGTACCGTACGTACGGCTTACCAGTTGTACTCACCAATTGTTCAAACAACTATGGGCCGTTCCATTTCCCTGAAAAACTCATTCCGCTGGTGATTTTAAATGCACTGGCGGGTAAGCCACTACCTGTATATGGAAATGGTACACAAATTCGTGACTGGTTGTATGTAGAAGATCATGCCCGCGCACTTTATAAAGTAGTCACAGAAGCAGCAGTGGGTGAAACTTACAACATTGGCGGTCACAACGAGCAAAAAAATATTGATGTGGTCAAAGCAATTTGCGAACTTTTAGAAGAGCTTGCTCCAAACAAACCTGAAGGTTTAGCACGTTATCAGGACCTGATCACTTATGTGACAGATCGTCCGGGACATGATTTGCGCTATGCGATTGATGCAAGTAAAATCCAGCAAGATTTAGGCTGGGTGCCGCAAGAAAGCTTTGAGACAGGCCTTAGAAAAACAGTGCAGTGGTACTTAAACAATCAAGACTGGGTACAGCATATTCAAAGTGGTGAATATCAAAACTGGATTCAGCAACAGTATACAACCACCGAAAAGATGAATTAAGTTGCGTGAAACTATGAAAATACTGTTGCTTGGAAAAAATGGTCAAGTTGGGTGGGAGTTGCAACGCGCACTCCAACCGCTTGGCGAAGTGGTTGCACTTGATCGCAATAGGTCATCTGAGGGTTTCAGTGGCAATGTTGCAGACTTTGCTGCCATTTCTGATGTGTTTGATAAAATTAATCCAGATATCGTCGTGAATGCCACCGCATATACTGCAGTTGATAAAGCCGAATCTGATCAGCAACAGGCACAGCTTATCAATGCGCAAGCAGTGAAGCATTTGGCTAGTGAGTGCAAAAAGCATCATGCACTGTTGATTCATTACTCGACTGACTATGTTTTTAGTGGAGATGGTATTGCTCCATGGAATGAAGATGATCTAACCTCACCAGTGAATTACTATGGCCTCACCAAACGTGAAGGCGAGTTAGCACTTGAACAGAGCAATGTTCGGTTTTTAAACTTTCGTACCTGCTGGGTATATGCCGCACGAGGCAATAACTTTATAAAAACCATGCTCAAACTGGCTCAGGCCAAAGAAGAGCTGAGTATCATTCATGATCAGGTTGGGGTGCCTACAGGCGCAGCACTGATTGCTGATGTTACGGCTCAAGCGATTCGCTATTACACCTTACAATCTGAAACTGAAAAACAAAATCTGCATGGTCATTATCATTTGGCGCCAAAAGGTGAAACTACATGGCATGATTACGCTCAATTTGTTTTTGCACATGCACGACATACAGGGCAAGTTTTAGCTTTAAATAAAGTAAATCCAATTGAAACATCGGCATACCCAACACCGGCAAAACGCCCGCTGAATTCACGTTTAAACACCAACAAGCTAGAACAAAATTTTAAATTGCATCTTCCTCACTGGCAGCAAGGTGTAACACAAGTATTAGAGGAGCTTCTCCCATGACACAAACAAACCGTAAAGGGATTATTTTAGCGGGCGGCTCTGGCACACGCTTGTATCCAATTACCATGGGTACATCAAAACAGCTACTTCCAATTTATGACAAACCCATGATTTATTATCCACTGTCTGTGCTTATGCTGGCAGGGATTAGTGAAATTTTAATTATATCTACCCCAGAAGACTTACCAAACTTTGAAAAACTTTTAGGAACAGGTGAAGAGCTTGGAATCAAACTCTCTTACAAAGTTCAACCATCTCCTGATGGGCTTGCTCAAGCATTTATTTTGGGCGAAGAGTTTATTGGTCAAGATAATGTCACTCTAATTTTGGGTGACAATATTTTTTACGGTCAAAGTTTTGGGCAGCAGCTCAAGCGTGCAGCCGAGCAACAGACGGGTGCAACAGTATTTGGCTACTATGTGAGTGATCCAGAGCGTTTTGGTGTGGTCGATTTTGATGCATCGGGTAAAGCTTTAAGTATTGAAGAAAAACCAGAGCAGCCAAAATCGAATTATGCAGTGACGGGTTTATATTTTTACGACAATTCGGTGGTTGAGATTGCCAAAAATATTAAACCATCACATCGCGGGGAGCTTGAAATTACCGACGTAAATAATATTTATTTACAGCAACAAGCGCTAAATGTAGAAGTACTTGGCCGAGGTTTTGCATGGCTAGATACAGGTACACATGATTCACTGATTGAAGCGAGTCAGTTTGTACAAACCATTGAGCATCGTCAGGGTTTAAAAGTTGCCAGTTTAGAAGAGATTTCTTTTAACAATGGCTGGATCGATTTAAACCAACTTAAAGCACGTGGTGAATTTTTTAAGAAAACTGGATATGGTCAGTACTTGTTAAAATTGCATCAAGAACATTCAAAATAAATGTAATCAAGTCATTATCTAAATCAACATGATGCCTTGCATATAAACTACACTGGATATTGTCGTAATGAATATTATTGAAACTAAAATCAATGGTTTACTCATTTTAGAGCCGCGTGTATTTGGTGATGACCGTGGCTGGTTTATGGAAAGTTTTAACCAAAAAAACTTTGAGCAGGCGCTTACTGAGCGTGATTTAGATGTGCCACAATTTGTACAAGATAATCACTCGTTTTCACAAAAAGGCGTATTGCGCGGTTTGCATTATCAGCTTAATCCGCATGCGCAAGGTAAACTGGTACGTGTGGTACAGGGCCGAGCGTGGGATGTGGCAGTAGATATTCGTGAAAACTCACCAACATTTGGGGAGTGGGTAGGGCTTGAGCTTACAGGTGAAAACCACAAACAGTTTTGGATTCCTGCTGGTTTTGCACATGGATTCATAGCACTCGAAGATAATACTCAGTTTTTATATAAGACCACGAATTACTACTCTAAGGAATGTGAAAGAAGTATTGTATGGAATGATCCAGATCTTGCGATTGATTGGCCTGTTGAAGAAGGGACTGAATTAAAATTGACTGATAAAGATCGAACAGCATCAACTTTTATCAATGCTGATAAGTTTAAGTAGCTAATGAACAATAATATAAAAAACTTGTCTTATATGCTAATGGTTCAAGTAGCAAATTATCTTTTACCATTAATAAATATCCCTATTCTTGCCAGAGCATTTGGCCCTGAAAATTTAGGTTTAATAACCTATATTACAGCAATTACAGCATATTTTGTATTATTAATTGATTATTCTTTTAATTTTACAGGTGTAAGAAGAATTTCCAAAGATGAGCTTGATCCGGTTAAGGTGTTTAATACAATCTTAACAGCAAGATGTTATTTGTTTTTAGTTAGTATTATTTTGTTTTCTATCTCATTATTTCTTATTAATGATTTAAGAGAAAATTATTTATTGCTTAGTATTTTCTTTTTATCTTGTTTAGTTCCAATATTTACCAATATGTGGTTTCTACAAGCTAAAAATATGTTTAAGCAAATTGCAATTTTTAATTTTGTTGCTAAATTGGCTGTAACAATTGGAGTTGTAATTTTAATAAAATCTAAAGATGATGTTATAAAATATGCAATCTTGTTAAATTTTTCAAATTTAGTTATAGCAATTATTGGATTTTATTATATTTGTAAGAAATTTAATATTTATTTAAAATTTGTCAAGTTTAAAGAGGTGATTAAATACTTAATAGAGGATAAATATCTTTTTCTTTCTAGTATTGTAACTAATCTATATACAACGACTGGCATAGTTATTTTGGGAGCATTATCGACCAAAGTCGAAGTAGGTTACTATGGAGCAGCACAAAAAATTATAGAGCTGGCAAAAAATGTAGTAGCAATGCCAATTTACCAAGTTGTATTTCCTATTTTGGCTAGAAAATTCGGTGAAAGCCAAATAATTGGAGTTGAGGCTGTAAAAAAAATTCTTCCTATCTTTAATATCATTACTCTTATTGTGCTATGTGGGCTAATTTTGACAGGGTATTTTTTAATACTAATATTATTTGGTAATGAGTTTTTAGATTCTTATAAAATTCTTGTAATTTTATCCTTTGGTCTAGCTGCTGTATTTTATGGTATCTTGATAGGTGGTCAAGTAATGTTAAATATTGGGTTAGATAAAGATTTTGTAAAAATTCAATTCATTGTTTCAATACTTAGTGTTTCAGCAAGCTTGATTATTCTTCCTTTTGGTGGGGCTGTAACAATTGCTTTGATATGGACATTAAGTGAGATATTGATATCAGTATATCAGCTGTGGGTATTAAAAAGAAATAATATTCAGATATTTTATTTTAATCATTTTAAATTAACTCATTTGAAAGATTCTTTTAAGTATATAGTGGGGAAATAATGATATTTAAATTTATTAAAACTTTTTTTATTATATTGCAAGTCCTTCTTAAGCGACAATACAATAAGATACCTGTTAATTTTATTGAAATTAATAAAGATTTGAACGTTGAAAAAGTTGAATTAACTGTACCTAAAATTATTTGGATGTACTGGGACACAGATAATATACCTAATATAGTAAAATTATGCATTAAAAGTGTCAAAACTCATTGTTTTGATTATGAAGTTAATATTTTGAATTCAAGTAACATCAATCAATACATAGATTTACCGTTATTGAACGAGGATGTTTTGCCTGCACAAAAAGCAGATTTGATTAGGTTGGAGCTTCTAACAAATTATGGTGGCGTTTGGATGGATGCTAGTATTTTTCTTACTGAAAACTTAGACTGGATATTATCGAAACTTACTAGTCATGACGCTTTTCTTTTTTATTCTGATGAATGTACTTTAGATATAAAAAATCCAATTTCAGAAAATTGGCTGATTGTTGCACCATTACAAAGCAGATTTATTAAAGATTGGAGAGATGAATTCAGGAAATGTATAACCAGTAAAAATCCAAAAAAATATTATTCAAATATAATGTTTAATGTAGAGATTGTACAAAATCTATCGCGACCTGAATATCTATTGTGTTATATATCTGCTATAGTATGTTTGAGATCTAGAAAATATAACATATTATATGCTTCATCTGGTTCTGTTGGTCATTATTATAATTATAATTATAATTGGAATGGTTACGCTATTGCTACATGTTTGTTATTTAAAAATTATAAGTTTGTATTTACTCCTAAGCTAATAAAATTTACATCAGATACTAGAAAGCCAGTTGATTTTTTTCTGAAATATAGAATATTTAACTCTAAAAGTGTTTTGCTTAAAAATTTCAAAGATCATGATTCTGGAGTATATTAAGTGGCCACAATCTTTATATTATCAAATGCCTCTGGTTATGGTGGTAGCGAGCGTAGTGTAGAATTATTATCTGTAGATATTGCAAACCATAACAAGTTAATAATATTTGTTGAAAATAAAAAACATTATGAAAATCTTGTATTAAAATCATCAAATTTCCATATTATTTTGTTAAAGGATGATAAGAATTTATTTTTCCTTGTTTCTAATTTTATTAAATTAATAAAAGAAATTTACTTTCATAAGCCTGATTTAATAGTAGCTAATACCAATAAGGCTGCATTCTATCTAGGGATTTTAGGATCTTTTATTAGATTTTTCTCAAAAAAGACAAAGAAAGCTTTTTTTGTAAGAGATTATAGTTGGAAATTTAAATGGCTAATCAAGAAAATTTTATTTGATGCAAGGTTATGCATACCTAGTAAAGCCGTGAGTGAATATGCTTCTTACTTTAACTCAAATCAAGTTGTAATAGCTGATCCTATAGATTTGGTTCCAAAAAAAGAAGTACTTAAAAATCATAAGGATAAAAAAATAGAAATCATATCTGTTGCTATGATATCTAGATGGAAAGGAATCGAATATTTAATAGAAGCTTGTGCTCTGATTGATGCTAAAAATTATGTTGTGAAAATAATCGGTGATAGTGCTGATTTGGAATATCTTAATGAATTAAAAAAATTAGTTCAAAACTTAAATTTAGCTGATAATATAGAATTTATATCATACACTAATGATATTAATCAATATTTTGAAAAAGCAGACATAGTTACAATAACGTCTATTTCAGACTTTGGTGGTCCTGAAACGTTTGGGAGAACAATCATCGAAGCTTGGAATTTTTCAAAAGCTGTTGTTGCATTTGATTGTGGTGGTCCATCATATATTATTGAAAATAATGTAAGTGGACTGCTTATCAAAGAAAAAGATATTTTAGGTTTATCTAAGGCTTTAAGCTTATTAATTAAAGATGAGAATTTAAGACTAAACTTAGGTTTTAAGGGTAGAGAAATTGCTGAAAAAAAATATCAAGTTAATATTATTGCAAAAGAAATTTGTGAATTAGTGAAATAGATGGGTCTTGATATGAAAACATTAGTTTCGGTTGTTTTATACAATAAAACCATTGGCGAGTCGTTTACTTTAAAATCGTTAAATTGCTTAGAAAATAATACCTTTGATTTAGTTATAATAAATAATGGTCCATCATCAATATTGAATGATTTTAAAGATCATGGCATAAAAATAGATGGATCTACTCATCTTCTTGAGTATTTATGGAATAAGCCATTATCTAATTTGTATAATGATGTAATCAATAAGAATCCAAATTATGATCGCTATATATTATTGGATGATGATACACAAATACCAAATACATTTATAGATGATCTCAATAGTAATTTTGAAGAAAGTATCAATCTACATCTTCCTTTAATTAAAAATATTTCTGATAATAAAATCTATTATCCGAGAGTTAATAATAAAATTATTGATGATGGAATTTTATTAAAGAATATTTCAGTTTATAATGAATTTCATAGCATTGGTTCAGGCTTAGTTATATATAAGAGTTTAGTTGATATTTTTAAAAAGTACGATTTAAAAATTTTTGATGAACGTTTTGTGTTTTATGGTGTTGATGTATCAATTTTTAGAAGAATTATGTTTTTGAAAAAGAAACATGGTGTGATTTTTGAAATTAGAGTGGTATCGCTTTTAAATCATTCCTTATCGGAACATGAAGCTAACTTTTCAGAATGGAAGAAAAAAGAAATGCTTTATGCAGATATATTAATGATTAGACATTACTCTGAAAATTATTTTATCTTGTTTGCTAGATTTTTTAAGTATTTGTTGAAAAATTTATTTAAATTTAAATTTAAAAATATCTTAATTTCTACAAAAATTTTTATTAAAGGTTGTCATCCTAAAAGTAATCAATAAGATTTATTGAATTTCTCTTTTTAATTGTTTTAACTCAGTGTTATATTAATTTTTCATTGATTACATCAAATCTTTAGTAGAGTTTTTAGTGTTATTATTTGTAAATTATGATGAAGATAGTAAATAATTTTTGATATTATTTGATTTGATAGATATTAATTTCTAGTAACATGTAATAATAGTCAGTAACTTTTTCTTCATCTTACATAGAACAAAATTTGATCTTTAAGATGTTGTAATTTAATCACTTAAAAAAATAAATTTTTTTGTTCTTAGATTGTTATATAAATTGCAATAAAAACAATTGAGCTTAACAAGATTTTTTTATACTGACTTTAGTAAAATTTATAATTTAAACTATATGTATCTTATCTACAAAGAAAAATATCAAATTAACACCTTATTCCATTCACATCAATTAGAGCGTATCTACTAAAATTATAAGATAAAATAGATGCAATAATAACTAAATTTATCTAAGCGTTTAAGGTAAAATTAATTATTAATTGCATCTGAACTTTGGAATCGTATCGAAAAATATTTTAACTAATAATAAAAATCTAAACTAAATATTTTTGGATCTATACATATTCCACGATACAAAAATCAACTCAAATAAGCTCTTAAATAGCTAATACTATTTGGTTTAAATTTAAACTATTTCTTGTTTACATGTCTAATTGATAGGAAAGTTCCAACTCCTATTACTGGAATTATCCAGAATGGGTAAAAGATTAGTTGATTGAAATTTGATAAAAAAAGTATGGAAATAATTAAATAAAGTACAAATGAAAAAGTAATTAGTTTTTCATATTGAAAGGCATTTTTATATTTCACTATTAGATTTATTATATATGTAATAAATAATATAAATAATATCATTGATCCAATCAACCCAAAACTTATTAATATCACTTGTAAGCTTGAATCTAATGCGATATTTCCTCGCAATTGTTTTTGTAAATCTATTGAAAAATTATACCCATATCCTAATAATGGCTCTCTTAAAAAAAGTTCTTGACCAATTGAGAAGGATTCTAATCGTGCCAAGGTTGATCCATCACTAACTGATGTACTTGAAATACGATCAGCTAATCGATTTATAACAAAATCTGATGATAAAATACTAATTGTTGAGCATATAAAAGCTATAAAAATAATAAACGTGGATTTATATATTCTTCTATTTTTCATTGATATAAATAAATATAGTAAAATCATTGTCAGCAAGCATAATAAAGTTGCTGCAATTGATGATCTTGAAAATGTTAATAGAATTGATAAAAATAATATACCGAATTTAATTAGGTTGCTTCTTGAAAAGTTATTAATTATATTTACAAATGATAATATAAAAGGAAGTAAAATTATATTTCCAAAAAAGTTTGGATCGAAATATGTAGAAACAACTCTCATATAGTGCGGATCAGGACTGGTTAAATTATATCCAATTCCTAGTAATAAATTCCACAAGACTACCGAATCTGGAAATATCAACAGTATAAATAATGATATAATACATAATATTATGTATATATTGATATAGTAAGTAATAAGCTTTTCGAAACTATTATTTTTTAGTTCATATAGCCATAAAGATACACCAAAACAAAAACCAGTAATTATTTGAAATATGAGTCTAATATTATACTGGATATATTCAATTATAATATCTGATTTAAAAACTCCTATTATTAGAGAGATTATCAAAAATGTAGATAAAGTTAATGCAGAGAAAAACATTTTTGTTGGTATCTTTTTAAATAAAAAGAATAATGGGGCTATAAAGAAAATGATAATCTCAGTGATATTGAAGTTAACACCAATTCTTCCAAAATTACCAAAAATCAAATAAAAAGATATAATTAATAAGATATATTTACTTAACAAAATGTCACTTTTCTGAAGACTACTCAAAATTACAACCCTTTCTCTGATAATTTTTCTTGAATAGATTCTTTTATATCTTTTCTGGTTTTATTCCAAGTAAATAATCTTAGATGATTATTGATATTCTCTTTATGAATTTTTTTAGAAACTTGATTCTCTAATAAATTATTTAAGGAAATACTAATCTGATGGTAATCATTTGGATTTACTAATTCACATAAATCACCCGAAATTTCTACCAAAGAAGTTGTATTCGACGTAATCACAGGTGTTCCACATGCCATCGCTTCAATTACAGGAAGCCCAAAACCTTCATAAAGTGATGGAAAAAGTAGGCAGAGTGCGCCTTTGTAGGTAGATGCCAGCTCATCTTCACTTAATCGCCCGAGAAACTTAACTCGATCTTCAATTTGAAGCTCTTTCGCTGTATTTACTAATTGATCAGAAGGTTTACCCGAAAATAATACATGGATATTTTTATCTATATCTGCCTGTGCAAAAGCTCTTAAAGCTCGGTCTTCATTTTTATGTAGCTTTCGATTACCCACTATAAAAATATACGGAAAACCCGGTAGGTAGGGCTGCACATCTTGATGAAAAGCACTCGATACACCGTTATATACCACTTTCACCTTATCTGGATTGATACCCGACCAGTCTACAATTCTGCCTTTTGAAAACTCAGAGACGGTAAATATCAGTGCAGCTTTTCTACATGCCCGTTTAAGAACAATGTTGTAATAGAGTTTCTTTAAAAAGGATGTATTGGCATCTACATCTATATGGTTGAGATCATGGATAGTAATTGCTGTTCGATGTAAAAAGAAAAAAGGTGCATTAAAACCTGGTGAAAAAAAGAAATTTTTATTAAAAAACAAATATATAGTAAGCTTAATAACATCAAAAATTGATACAGGGTTGCCTTTTAATTTTATTGGCTGAAAGAAATCTTCGTCATAAACTTCTGTCGCAAAACGCCCGATACCATGCTCTCCAAACCAACGTGTATCGAAAATTACTTTATTTTGTTGATTTAACATACAATTTTATTAAACGAGATTTTAATTACCTCGAATTATAATGAAATCCTATCGGAATATAAATGGTATATACTTGCTAACTTCAAAAATTCAATTTTTTTACAAAATTATGGATGAGTAAGAGCTTCCTATGATAACAGAACCAAAAACAGCTTTAGTTGCAGATTGGCTTGTCACCTATGCGGGTGCTGAGCGCGTAATGACTGAAATATTAAAAGTTTTCCCAAAATCAGACCTATTTGCTGTGATTGATTTTTTAAGCGATGAAAGTCGACAGCATTTTTTAGGTAAACACGCCCAAACAACATTTATTCAAAAATTTCCTAAAGCTGAAACAAAATACCGCAATTATCTTCCATTTATGCCTTTAGCCATTGAGCAGTTAGATGTCTCTGCCTACGATGTGATTTTATCGAGTAGCCATGCAGTAGCCAAAGGTGTGCTTACGGGGCCAGACCAACTGCACATTAGCTATGTTCACTCGCCTATACGCTATGCATGGGACTTACAGCATCAGTATTTACGTGAGTTGGGGCTCACCAAGGGCATAAAAGCCATTATTGTACGTTGGTTATTACACAAAATTCGGATGTGGGACTACCGCACCGCCAATGGGGTAGATCACTTTGTTGCAAACTCTAAATTTATTGCGCGTCGTATTCATAAGGTATATGGCCGCGAAGCAGATGTGATTTATCCACCTGTAGATACAGATCGCTTTACACTACGTGAAAACAAAGATGATTTTTACTTTACCGCTTCACGTATGGTGCCTTATAAAAAAATTGATCTAATTGTTGAAGCTTTTTCCCATATGCCAAATAAAAGATTGGTCGTGATTGGGGATGGCCCAGATATGCAAAAAATCAAGTCTAAAGCGACATCTAATATCGAAATTTTAGGGTATCAACCGAACAGCGTGATGCAAGATCACATGCAGCGTGCTAAAGCCTTTGTATTTGCAGCGGAAGAAGATTTTGGTATTACACCTGTTGAGTCTCAAGCATGCGGCACACCCGTGATTGCTTTTGGTAAAGGTGGGGCATTAGAAACCATCAATTCGATTCACTCTGCAAATCCAACGGGCGCTTTTTTTGATAAGCAGGAAGTCTCAAGTGTGATTACGGCAGTTGAAGATTTTGAGCGGAATTGTGATTTATTTTTGCCAGAAAACTGCCGTAATCAGGCTTTAAAGTTTTCCAATCAGCGCTTTCACACTGAAATTGAGCAGTATGTTCAGCAGAAATGGGTTGCCAAAAAAGAATCGATGCAATAGTTTAAAATTATTCAAGCCGAGCATTTCGCGCGGCTTGAATAGGTTAACTGTTGTTTAACAACGACCGTAAAGATCTTCAAATCTTACAATATCGTCTTCGCCCAAATAAGAACCCGATTGCACTTCAATTAGTTCAAGCTGAACTTTACCTGGATTTTCAAGCGCGTGAATCTCGCCTAAAGGGATATAAGTCGACTGATTTTCTGTGAGTAGAAATGACTCTTTTCCTTTATGAATTTTAGCGGTGCCATTCACCACAATCCAATGTTCAGAGCGATGATGGTGCATCTGGATCGAAAGTTTCTGGCCAGGTTTCACTGTAATTCTTTTTACCTGATAGCGTTCTGCATGGTCGATACTGTCGTATTTGCCCCATGGTCTGTACACTTCACGGTGACAGAAATGCTCGGTACGCCCTTGTTCTTTAATAGTTTCAACAATCTTTTTAATGTCTTGTACTTTAGATTTGTCTGCAACCAGTATGGCATCTTTGGTTTCAATCACGACCAGATTGTCAACGCCAAGTAAGCTCACCAAACGGCTTTCGCTAAAGACATAGTTATTTTGGCTTTTTACAGTAATTACATCACCCTGAATCACATTACCTTGATCGTCTTTATTTTGAATATCCCAAAGCGCAGACCAAGAGCCGACATCGTTCCAGTTGGCATCGAGTGGCACCACCACTGCATCTTGGGTTTGCTCCATCACAGCATAGTCAATCGATTCAGAACGACACTGTTTAAAGGCGTCTTTATCAATCCGGATAAAATCTAGATCTGCTTTGGTGTCTTGTATAGAAACAACGCACGAGTTGTAGATATCTTGCGCATACTTTTGCAGTTCGTTTAAATAAACATCGGCTTTAAACATAAACATGCCGCTGTTCCAGAGAAATTTCTGGCTTTCTAAGTATTGCTCGGCTGTGGCTGCATCGGGCTTCTCTACAAAGCGCTGTACCTGAAAGCCATTGAGCGCTGCATTCCCTTTTTCGATATAGCCATAACCGGTCTCGGCATGTGTAGGCACAATACCAAAGGTAACCAGTTTGTCATGTTCTGCAAGTTCTATTGCTTGCATAATACTGTGCTCAAATTGCGCTTGCTCGGTAATTACATGATCTGCTGCCAACACCAGCATGATGGTATCTGAGTCTTTTGCTTGTTGGGTCTGGTAGAGTGCTGCCAGCGTAATCGCGGGCGCTGTATTTTTACCTTCAGGCTCCAAAATAATTTTGGCGGTTATGCCAATTTCGCGCATTTGCTCTGCGGCCAAGAAGCGATGCTCTTCGTTACAGATCAGAATTGGGTCTGCACAATCAAGATTTTTTAAACGTAAAAGGGTGGCTTGTAATAACGTGTAGCCATCTGGAGAAAGTTTTAAAAATTGTTTCGGATATTGTGCGCGTGACAAAGGCCATAAGCGGGTGCCGCTACCACCTGCCATAATGACAGGTAAGATTTTAGTTGTCATGTTAAACCTATAATTGATATATGTACCTAAATACACGCATACATATACACGAATTATTGCTGTTTAGGAATCTTATTATTCTAATAATATGAGGTACCACTTAGTGGTTTGTCGTAAGTAATACTTACTCTGATCTTACAATTGATTAGGCAAGTAATACCTACATAACCCTTAATCTTAGTTTTTGTTCATGGCCTGTTTTGTCCTCTTGTAATTCATTTAACTCCATCTTTTTTATCGCCTCACCCAAAGCAGTTATAGCTAATTTTTTAATAGAGTGGTTATTTGGGGTTTGTATTTCATCCACCAAAATGCGTATCGCATCTTGGCTTCCTAGTTCACCGAGTGCCTGAATTGCTGCGCATTTTTCTTTTGCACTACCAAATTTGATGATGTTAGATAAGGTACTAATTACAAATGCTTTATGCTCGGTGGTTTTGGCTATTGCACCGATTGCAGCTAATCTCACATCCAGAGAATTGGACTGTGTCAATTTTACCAAAAACTCAAATTCAGCTTTCAATGCGAAACCCTCTATAATCATAAAGTAATCCTATACTTTATTGATTTTTATTTTACATATATTAACATTGTTAAGATATTAATTTTTAAAAATATTTTGATGTTAATTGTGATTAAATTTACGTAGATTTACAAAAAAGTGCTTTGCTTCGCAATTGTAAATTCTGCTTTATATTTCTTGTTATTATTAAAAATCTCTAATAAAAGTATAACGAAAAAAATGACACATTCCGGCATGGAGAATGTTGTAGAATAACTGCATCTATTCACAGAATAATCAACGTTTATGTCGTCTTGCATGCCTCTAGATCTTCAAAATCTTCGTATTGCTATCATTGGTTTGGGCTATGTGGGCTTACCGCTGGCCGTCGAGTTTGGCAAGCATGTTGCTGTAGTCGGGTTTGATATCCATCAAAAACGCATCAGCGAGCTACAGCAGGGGCAAGACCATACGCTTGAGGTCAGTGCAGACGAGCTGCAACAGGCCAAGCATTTGCACTATTCGTGTGATGTCTCAGATTTGCAAGATTGCAATTTCTTTATTGTGACTGTACCCACCCCGATTGACCAGTTTAAACAACCAGATCTCACACCGCTCATCAAAGCGTCACAGACCATTGGTCGCGCACTTAAAAAAGGCGATGTGGTGGTGTATGAGTCGACGGTATTTCCAGGCGCAACCGAAGAGGTCTGCGTGCCGATTTTAGAGCAAGTGTCGGGTTTAAGCTTTAATCAGGATTTTTTTGCGGGTTATAGCCCCGAGCGTATCAATCCTGGCGATAAAGCGCACCGTGTGACCAATATTTTAAAAATCACGGCGGGTTCTACCCCTGAAATTGCAGATTATGTCGATGCGGTGTATCAGTTGATTATTGAAGCTGGCACCCATAAGGCACCAAGTATCAAGGTGGCTGAGGCAGCCAAGGTCATTGAAAATACCCAGCGTGATGTCAATATTGCCCTGATTAATGAATTAGCGATTATTTTTAATAAAATGGGCATCGACACCGAAGCGGTACTTAAGGCCGCGGGCACCAAATGGAACTTTTTACCGTTTCGTCCGGGCTTGGTTGGGGGCCACTGTATCGGGGTCGATCCGTATTACCTGACCCACAAGGCACAGGCCATTGGGTATCACCCTGAAATTATACTGGCAGGCCGTCGTTTAAACGACAACATGAGCATGTATGTGGCCAATCAGCTCATCAAAACAATGAACAAAAAGCGCATCCAGATTGAAGATGCCAAGGTACTGATTTTAGGCCTGACCTTTAAAGAAAACTGTCCCGATATTCGTAATACCAAAATTGTCGATATCGTGACAGAACTAAAAGACTTCAATATGCAGGTCGATATTTACGACCCGTGGGCAGATGCTGAAGAAACGCGTCATGAATACGCGATTGATCTGGTGGCCCAGCCTGAGCAAGGTCGTTACGATGCGATTATTTTAGCGGTCGCCCATGATCAGTTTAAAGCGATGGGCAGTGAAGCGATTCATGCATTAGGACGCGCCAATCATGTGGTCTACGATTTAAAATATGTACTGGATCACGCGCAGTCGGATATCCGTTTGTAAGTTGTAGTGCGGTTAAGTGGAGAGATCATCATGACGGCTTATCAAGATCTGTGTACGTCGCTCAAAGCGACACCCAGCACATGGTTGGTGACAGGGGTTGCAGGTTTTATTGGTTCAAATCTGCTCGAAACCTTGCTGAAATTAAATCAGCGTGTGGTGGGGCTAGATAACTTTGCCACAGGGCATCAGCACAATTTAGATGAAGTTCAAGGCTTGGTCAGCGCTGAACAATGGGCGAATTTTCATTTTATTGAAGGTGATATTTGCGATCTGCACACCTGTCATGCGGCATGTGCGGGCGTCGATTACGTGTTGCATCAGGCTGCACTCGGTTCTGTACCACGTTCATTAGACGATCCGATTACCACCAATAGTGTCAATATTGGCGGCTTTTTAAATATGCTGGTCGCGGCTCGAGATGCGCAGGTGAAAAGCTTTACCTATGCTGCCAGTAGCTCTACCTACGGTGATCACCCCGCATTACCTAAAGTTGAAGACAATATTGGCAAGCCGCTTTCACCCTATGCGGTTACCAAGTATGTCAATGAAATCTATGCCGATGTCTTTGCACGTAGTTATGGTTTTCAGTGTATCGGCCTACGTTATTTTAACGTCTTTGGTCAGCGCCAAGATCCAAATGGTGCCTATGCGGCGGTTATTCCAAAATGGACTGCAGCCATGATTCAGGGCCAAGACGTATTTATCAACGGTGATGGCGAAACCAGTCGCGATTTCTGCTTTATTGAAAATACGGTACAAGCCAATCTGTTGGCTGCAACTACCTCATCAGAAGCGGCCAAGAATCAGGTGTACAACGTGGCAGTTGGTGACCGTACCACGCTCAATCAGTTGTTTGAGGCAATTCGTAATGCACTTGCGAGTAATCAGGTGCAATACGCAAAAGATGCGGTACATCGGGAGTTCCGTGCAGGAGATGTAAGGCACTCTCAAGCGGATATCTCCAAAATTAGTCACTTACTGGGTTATGTACCGACACATAAATTTGCACAGGGTATCGAACAGGCCATGCAGTGGTATGTGCAGGATTTAACCTGATTTCAATGTATAAAAAGCTTCTGTCGTCGTCTGCACTGGTACTTTTAATTGGTCTGGCTGTTAGTGCATTAGGCTTTGTCAAAGAAATGCTGGTGGCCTATCACTTTGGGGTATCCAGTCAGATTGACGTGTTTTATCTGGCCTTAAGCGTTCCGCTGTATCTGGTCAGTTTATACGGTTCATCCATTAATGCCACCATTATGCCTGCCTATTTACAGGCCAAGGCTGAGCAGGCACAAGCGCTGTTCTTCTCCGAAATGATGGGGATGAACCTGCTGTTTTTAGTGTTGCTCAGCGGGGTGTGCGTGGCATATAGTGTGCTGTTACAGCCATTTTTTTTGCATGCCACACCCGAAAAAAATCAGCAAATCATCACCATAGGCCTGCTGCTTGCGCCTATGATTGTGGTACAAGGTCTGACCTCTTATTTTGACAGCATTCTAAATGCCGAAAAACGCAGCCTGATCAACAATCTATTTTCGCTATTTATTCCTTTGGGCACCATTGTGCTACTCAGCATTCAGCAGATTCCTGCGGCACTGTTGCTCACCTGCGGCTGGTATTTGGGCTTTGGGCTACGTTTGACGGGGCAGTATCTGACCTTACGGCGGCAGATCGCATTTCAGTGGCAGCGCCCGCGTAGCGCACTTTTTTACAAGCATCGACCATTGATTCAAGATTTTTTCTGGATTGTGTTTTCATCGGCAATTTTGGGCTTATTACCGGTCATTTCAAATTATCTGGCGGGTTATTTAGGCGATGGGCAGGTGGCAAGTTTGAACTATGCCACCAAACTGGTGTCTACGGGCCTGATGCTGGTCGGCATTATCATCAATTCGGTGTTGTTCCCGCATATTGCGGAGCAGATTGTAAAAGACTCTGCCCACGGAATTCGCGAAGGATTGAAGCTGGCGGCTTTGAGCTTTGTGGTGTTTGCGCTGTTGCTGTTGCCGCTGTATTTTTTTGTAGAGCCTATTGTCGCGCTGGTGTTCGAGCGTGGTCGCTTTAATGCCGAAAGCACGGTACAGGTGGCCTATATTTTAAAGTATTTGCTGCTGTATATTCCGTTTTATGTGCCGTGTGTGTTGCTGTCGAGGCTTGTGGTATCGTTACGGATTTCGCGTATTTTTGTGCTCGGCAATCTCATTTCACTCATCTTGTTTTTTTTGTCGGGTGCCTACTGGATTGTGTATTTAGGCAAGGGCATAGAAAGCCTAGGCTGGGCCCTGATGCTGGTGTATCTGGTATCGGCTGTGTATTTACTCACGCACATTGTGCTGTATAGGAAACGTCCGCAATGAAAAAAGTAGCCTTGATCATTCCGACTTTGGGCGGCGGCGGTGCTGAACGTACCGCAGTATTGCTGGCCAATGGTTTTGTCAATGCCGGACTGGAAACTTACGTCATTGCGGTCAATCTTGCAGGCGAAAAATCCAAACTCAAAGCCGAGTTGTCTCCTGCTGTGCATTTGGTCGATTTGGCCTGTGGTCAGGTGAAGTACATGACGCGGCCATTGGTGGCATGGCTCAAGCAGGTACAGCCCGATGCGCTGATTAGCACCATGACCCACACCAATATTATGGTGTATTGGGCAAAACAGTTATCGGGTATCAAAACTCGCCTGATTTGCCGCGAAACCAGTACAGCCAGTGTGAATTTAAAACATCGTACTGGCCTAAAAAAGTGGCTATTACAAAGCGCGATGCGATGGGTGTATCAGCGCTGTGATGTTTTGGTTCCTGTATCGCAAGGCGTAGCCGACGATATGCAGCAGTATTTGGGTACTGCCTTGCCGAAAACACACGTGATTTACGATCCCGTGATTACGCCGGAGCTATACCAACTGGCCCAAGAAGCAGTTGAAGAGCCTTGGTTTCAGCCCGAGCGTAGCATACCTGTGATTGTGGCGGCTGGGCGATTAACCGAAGCCAAAAATTATCCGCTGTTGCTGCATGCGTTTGCCCAGCTGATCCAGCGCACGCCGGCACATCTCTTCATTTTGGGCGAAGGTGAGCAGCGCGCTGAGTTAGAGAGCCTGATTCATACGCTAGGGCTTCAACAATATGTGGCACTGCCGGGCTTTCGTGCCAATCCATTTGCATACATGGCCAAGGCCGATGTGTATGTGATGAGCTCAAAATGGGAAGGATTACCCGGTGCGCTGATTCAGGCATTGGCTTTAAAGCTCAATATTGTGTCGACCGATTGTCCGAGTGGGCCACGTGAAATTCTGGAGCAGGGGCGCTATGGTGTTTTGGTGCCCAATCAGGATCAGGCGGCACTGAGTGATGCACTATTTAAGGTTTTACAGGGCGATATTCAGACAGATCGCGCTCAACATCCAGAACAGGTCTATGGCTTGGATGCCATTACACAGGCCTATCTGGCCCTGATTTAGGAGCGGCAGCGCATGAAGGTGTTGCATGTTATTACAAACTTTTCTGCGCTGGGTGGCGCAGAGAGCATGCTCTCGCGTCTGATTCAGGCACAGCCCGAGCACGAACATCATGTGATTGCGCTGATGCGGGTCAATGATACTTATCAGGCTGCGCTAGATCGTTGTGCATCGGTGAAGGCATTGCACTGGAACGGCATCAATACTTTGTCTTGTCTGCTACAGTTGCGCCGGCAGATCAAAGCGCTTCAGCCAGCGGTGATCCAGTGCTGGATGTATCATGCCAATGTGCTGGTTTCGCTGGTCTGTTTGGGTGGGGCGTCGCATCCCCCCGTTGTATGGGGAATTCATCACTCCTTGGCTGCGCTCAAAGATGAGTCACGCAGCACCAAACTGGCTTTACTGCTGAGTCGTCGTCTTTCGGCTCGGCCAGAGGCCATTGTATATTGTGCGCATGCTGCGGCTCAGCAGCATCAACAATTTGGGTTTCACTCGGCGCGCGGCTGTGTGATTCCCAACGGAGTTACACTGCAAGACTTTCATACTCAAGCCGAGCGCCACACGCCGATGGTGATTGGATTTGCCGGACGCTACCATGCTGCCAAAGGTTTCGAGTATTTATTTGCCATGATCGCGAAGCTGCAAGCGCTTCCGGTGGTCTTTCATCTGGCGGGTAAGGGCGTAGAGGCAGAGCAGCCTGAGATTGCCGCACTGATGCAGCGCTATCAGATTGCGCAGCACAAAGTGATATGCTTCGGTCCAGTCCACGATATGCCACGTTTTTACCAAGGGCTGGATCTGCTGGTGATGACCTCAATTACCGAAGGCCTACCAACGGTACTGATCGAGGCGATGGCTTCGGGTGTGCCTTGTGTCACCACCGATGTGGGCGATGCAGGCTTCATTGTGCAAGAGACTGGCTATGTGGTCCCTGCGCGTGATGTCGATGCATTGGCCGATGCAGTAGCGCATTATTTTAAATTGTCCGATACAGACCAACAAATTTTAAAAACCCAAGCGCGTGCACGTGTTGCTGCACAGTTTAGTCTTGATCATGTTGCGGTCCAATACGCAGCACTTTGGGCCTCTTGCCAATGAAATTTTTAATGATTAGCAGTTATTTGCCGTCGGTACTCAACTTTCGAGGCAAACTTTTAGAAGCCATTGCCGCACAAGGGCATGAAGTTGTCGTGATTGCGCCCAATCATGCCGATTTCCCTGAACAAGTGACAGCACTGACACAGTTAGGCTATATGGTGCTTGAAGTTCCCATGCAGCGTACAGGCACCAATCCGCTGGCCGATCTGAACACGCTATTTGCGTTATATCGCGTGATTCGTCGGGTACAGCCAGATATGGTGTTGTCTTATACCATTAAACCCGTTATCTATGGCACATGGGCGGCATGGCTTGCTCGCGTGCCACAGCGCTTTGCCCTGATTACCGGATTGGGTTATGCATTTCAGCGTGGTGAGGAGCAGGCCAAAAGTTTGTTTCAACGTGCTGTGCACGGCCTGTATAAAAAAGCCCTGACCTATAGCGATAAGGTATTTTTTCAAAATCCAGACGATCTGGCGCTGTTTCGACATATGAAGCTGATTGAGCGCAATAAGCCTGCCGTGGTTGTCAATGGCTCAGGGGTTGATCTGGCTAAATTTGATCAGGTTGAATTGCCAAGACAGGCAAACGGGCAGCCGAAAGTGGCGTTTCTATTGATCGCACGCTTGCTCGGCGATAAAGGTGTGCGAGAATATGCCGCTGCTGCTGCGAAAATTAAAGCCATGCATCCTGAGATCGAATTTCATCTGGTGGGCTGGATTGACCAGAATCCGTCTGCAATTGACCAAAAAGAACTGGATCTATGGGTGCAAGAGCAACGCGTCACGTATTGGGGTAAACTCACAGATGTTCGTCCGGCCATTGCCGCAACATCAGTCTATGTGTTGCCCTCATATCGTGAAGGTACGCCACGTACCGTGCTAGAAGCCATGGCGATGGGCCGTGCTGTCATTACCACCGATGCACCGGGCTGCCGTGAAACCGTGATTGAAGGTGAAAATGGCTATCTGGTTGCAGTAAAATCGGTAGATGCGTTGGTGAATGCGATGCAGCAGTGTATCGACCAGCCAGCGCGAGTAGAAGATATGGGACAACGTTCTCGGAAAATTGCTTTAACTAAATATGATGTGCATCGGGTGAATGCACACATGCTGACCGAAATGGGTGTGAAGCCGTCATGCTAAAACGAAGCCTTGATATTGTGATTGCATCCACTGCACTGGTGGTTTTATCGCCGCTTTATCTGTATGTGGCGTATAAAGTCCGTAAAAATTTGGGCTCACCTGTACTGTTTCGTCAGACACGTCCAGGTTTGCATGGCAAACCTTTTGATATGATCAAGTTTCGCACCATGACCGATGCACGTGATGCCTCTGGGCAGCTTTTGCCCAATGATCAGCGACTGACCCCCTTTGGCAAGATGCTACGCTCGACCAGCCTGGATGAAATGCCCGAGCTATGGAATGTGATTAAGGGCGACATGAGTATTGTCGGACCGCGTCCATTGTTAATGGAATACTTGCCGCTGTATAACGAAGAGCAGGCCAAGCGGCACAATGTACGCCCGGGCATGACCGGCCATGCACAGGTCAATGGGCGTAACTCGATTAGCTGGCAGGAAAAATTTAAACTCGATACTTGGTATGTCGAGCATCAGTCGATCTGGCTTGATTTTAAAATCATGCTACAGACCGTAAAAAAGGTGCTCATTAAAGAAGGCATCAATCAGTCTGAGGCCGTGACCATGACGCGATTTACCGGAAATCCAAAAGATGACGAGCGAACCCCTTAAAACGCTTTATGCCATTTATGGCGCCAGTGGTTTTGGGCGCGGTGTCATGCCGCTGGCGCGTGCCCAGTTGCAGGCGGCTGATTTAGAGAGTGCTTACGAACTGGTATTTATCGATGATGCCGAATCGGCCGAATCGGCCGAATGGGTCAATGGACACCGAGTGCTGACGTTCGATGCATTTGTGGCGCTTGAAGCGACAGCGAAATATGTCTGTATTGCCATCGCCAACAGCCAGATACGTGAACGACTGGTACAAAAGCTCGAACAACACTTGCTTCAGCACTGGAGTGTATGGGCTGCAACCCAGATTCAGATGGATGATGTGCAGATTGGGCAAGGCGCCGTACTGTGCAATCATGTGCATTTCAGCTCGAATATTCGTGTAGGCGATTTCTTTCATGCCAATTATTTTAGTTATGTGGCACACGACTGTGTGATTGGCAATTACGTCACGTTTGCACCGTCGGTCAAGTGCAACGGCAATGTGCATATTGGTGATCACGCCTATATTGGTGCTGGCGCCATGCTGCGGCAGGGAACCTCCACTCGGCCATTAATGATTGGTCGTGGCGCTGTGGTGGGAATGGGGGCCGTCGTCATCGACGACGTTCCCGATGGCGCAACGGTGGTGGGTAATCCAGCCCGTATTATCAAGATATCAAGATCAGGACCTTCAGCATGTTAAATACTGCCTTCGCCCCATGGCCCAGTTTTACCCAAGAAGAAGCGGATGCAGTCTCGAATGTGCTGCTATCCAATCGGGTCAATTACTGGACGGGTCAACATTGCCGTGATTTTGAAAAAGAATTTGCCGCATGGGCGGGCGCTGCCTACGCGGTCGCAGTTTCCAATGGCACCACTGCACTAGATTTGGCTCTAAAGGCGCTAGATATCGGTGCAGGAGACGATGTGGTGGTCACATCACGTACCTTTTTGGCTTCGGCCAGCTCGATTGTCACTGCGGGTGCCAATCCGGTTTTTGCCGATGTTGAACTGGATTCTCAGAATATTTCTAGAGCCACCATTGAAGCTGTCATTACGCCCAATACCAAAGCCATTATCTGTGTCCATCTGGCGGGGTGGATGTGTGATATGGACCCGATTATGCAACTGGCACAAGAGCGCGGTATTTATGTGATTGAAGATTGTGCGCAGGCGCATGGTGCATCGTATAAAGGCAAATCTGCGGGTGCAATTGGGCATATTGGTGCATGGTCGTTTTGTCAGGACAAGATCATGACCACCGGGGGTGAAGGCGGTATGGTCACCACACAAGATGAATATCTTTGGAAAAAAATGTGGGCCTATAAAGATCATGGTAAAAACTATGACAGCGTGTATCACACCCCACATCCACCCGGATTTCGCTGGTTACATGATTCCTTTGGAACCAACTGGCGTATGATGGAAATGCAAGCGGTCATTGGGCGCATTCAACTTAAACGAATGGCCGAATGGACATTGCTGCGTACCCAAAATGCCATGCAAATTCTGGCAGCCTTGGAAAATTCGCCGTATTTTTTGGTGGCAAAACCTGCCGTCGATACAGTACATGCCTATTACAAATGTTATGTACAGGTTGTGCCAGAACAATTGCCACCGGGTTGGTCACGTGATCGAATCATGCAAGAAATTACCGCACTGGGCGTGCCCTGTTTCAGTGGTTCATGTTCTGAAGTTTATCTCGAACATGCTTTTGACCATACGCCATGGCGCCCTGCACAGCGATTGCCCAATGCACGCGCTTTAGGGGAAACCAGCCTGATGTTTTTGGTGCATCCAACCTTAACCCAAGACAATATGCAGCAGACCTTGAGTGCCATTCAGCAGGTACTTGAGCAATTAGATGCTGCGCGTACGCAGACCCAGTGACCAACGCAATGGCAACTCAAATGAAAACAGGCATGGTCAAGATTTACCTCAACTACTTATCTGGACTCGGTCGTCTGCAGAAAAAAACGCTGTTGCTGCTGATCGATGCTTGTGTATTGCCACTTCTGATGTGGTTTGCGTTTGCCATTCGTTTATTTAATTATAAAACCCCAATCATGGCAGGTATGAGCTGGTGGCCGCTTCTGGTCATTGTGCTTGGGTTAGGTTGTTTGTGGCTGACGGGTGTTTATCGCGCCGTGATTCGCAGTTTTAACGAAAACTTTATTTTACGTCTGGCCTTGGCAGTCTTATTGAACATGATCGCGCTGTATGTGGTCGCCAAATTACGACTCGCCTTTGTACCGATGAGTATTCCCATCATTTTTGGGTCGTTATTGTTTGCATGGGTCTGGTGTAGTCGGGCCTGTATCCGTATTGTTATTAACAATACCTTATACAGTCATATTGAAAAGACCCGTGTTGCCATTTATGGTGCGGGCAATGCGGGCCAACAAATGGCGCTGGTGCTAGAGCGCTCTTCAAACCATATTCCGGTACTCTTTTTAGATGACCAACCGGGCTTACAAGGCCAGATGGTTCAAGGGTTGAAAGTGTATGCGCCAGATGAGTTGCTACAACTCAAACAACGCTTTCATTTGCACGAGATTTTGCTGGCGATTCCTTCGATTGGACGTCAGCAAAAAATGAAAATTATTCAAAAGCTGGAGTCGCTGGCATTACCGGTGCGAGAAATTCCGAGTGTTGAGCAGATTATCGATGGGCAACTGCGGATTTCGGATATTCGCGAAGTGGATATCGAGAGCTTGCTGGGGCGAGAGCCTGTTCCTCCCAACGTCGAACTGCTCGATAAAAATATTCGCGCTAAAGTCGTGCTGGTGACAGGAGCAGGGGGCTCAATTGGCTCAGAACTGTGCCGGCAGATTTTACAGCGTCAACCAGCATTATTGATTTTATTTGAGCAGTCCGAATTTTCACTGTATAGCATTCATCAGGAATTACAGCAGATTGCCAGCAATGTGCTGCCAATTTTGGGCTCGGTGTTTAACGAAAAAAAACTGACCCGAATTATGCAGCAGTATCAGGTACAGACGGTCTATCATGCTGCGGCTTATAAGCATGTGCCCTTGGTTGAGGCCAATCCGATAGAAGGTCTACGCAACAACAGTGTCGGGACTGCTAAAAGTTTAAATGCAGCCGTTGCTGCACAGGTAGAAACCTTTGTACTGATCTCGACCGATAAGGCGGTTCGCCCGACCAATGTGATGGGCGCATCCAAGCGTCTTGCTGAGTTGTATTGTCAGGCGGTTGCGGCCACACAGCCAAAAACCCGCATCAGTATTGTGCGTTTTGGTAATGTATTGGGCTCTTCGGGTTCGGTAGTGCCACTTTTTAAAAAGCAAATTGCAGCGGGTGGCCCGATTACCGTGACGCATCCTGAGGTAACCCGCTACTTTATGACCATTCCCGAAGCGGCACTTCTGGTGATTCAGGCGGGTGCCATGGGTGAGGGGGGAGATGTATTTTTGCTTGAAATGGGTGATTCAGTCAAAATCCGAGATTTGGCTGCACAAATGATTGCCTTAAGTGGCCTTAAGCTCAAAGAGCATGCAGATGATGAAGGTGATATCGAAATTCACTATACCGGTTTACGCCCGGGCGAAAAGCTTTATGAAGAGTTGTTGATTGAGCGAAGTAATGTACAGCCCACTGCTCATGAGCGAATTGTAAAGTCATTTGAAAAGCAGTTTGCATTAAATGAAATTAAGGGCCTAATGGAACTGATTCAGCATAGTTATACGCATCGAAATGATTTGGATGGCATTTTGGATCAGCTGGAATGCTATGTGGATGGTTACAAACGCAGCGATAAAGTTGTGGTGAGCTAGATCATTCTATATGTTGCAGCTTATTGTAATCATTTAGTCAAATTAAAGAATTAAGTTCTCAAACCATAATTAACTCTCTATTTATGTGACTAAAAGTGTGCCGGGATAGTGCAAATAACGCTTGAACGAGTGTTATTTGTTAAGATCTAAAGATGCATAAATCCATTTTCGCTATTGAATATAAGTATTAGAAAATGTAGCCTATGCCGAGCTGAATCTATAAAAGTATAGAAATTTTTTTTGTAGATAAGTCTTTAATAAATAGAAAGTAAGATCATACTTTCCTGTAAGTTGTTTTTTTGATTACGGCATACAGCTTTTTTTTGAAATAAAATATAAGCTTACTTAAAAGGTCCAAGATGGCTTCAAGATTAAATGCATCTTATGTTTCAATTTTACAAAGATTCTCCGATGTCGTGTCCATTTACCTTGGATTGTATGTTGTCTTTAAAATTAATGGACTTCCGATCACAAATTACACATTACTGGCATTCTTAAGTATCGTCAGTATCTTTCAATTGTTGGGTGGCGTGACCGATTTTTATCGCTCTTGGCGAGGGATGAGCTTTTCAAGTGAACTTATCTCATGTGTCAAAAATATCTCGTTAAGTGTGATTTTATTTTTTCTCATTAGTGCACTATTTGTCCAAGTTAAAGCTGTCATTTTTCTAGAAGTTATGCTCCTTCTGATTGTATTTATGGGACTTTTACGTGCTTCAATTCGTCTTTTAAATTCAATATATTATAAACTTGTTAATCAATCTAAAGATATTTTGGTGATTGGTGATTCAGTTAAAGCCAGCAAACTCTTTATAGACTTAAGCCAGTCGAAATGGATGGGCTATCATGCAATTGGTCTATTTTCTTTTAACATCGATTTTGATAAAACCAATTTTCATGGTGGTATCCAAGACGCAATTGAAAAAATTCAGACTGGAGATATTCGTAAAGTCTATATCGTGATTGATCAACATAACATGAAGCAGGTTGAGTCTTTGCTGGAAATGTTGGCCGATTCGACCTGTTCTGCGGTGATTATTCCCGATCTGTTCTCTTACGATTTTCTATACTCTCGCGTAGAAGATATCAACGGAACGCCTGTAATTCCCTTATTTGATTCACGTATTGACGGAATCAATGACTTTCTCAAACGTATTGAAGATATCGTGATCGGCTCACTAATTTTAATGCTGATTTCGCCTATTCTTCTGGTTGTTTCAGTGGCCATCAAATTGAATTCTTCAGGTCCTGTCTTCTTCAAGCAAATTCGCTATGGCCTAAATGGTAAACCGATTTTAGTCTATAAATTTCGAACCATGAAAGTGATGGAAAATGGTGCTGTGGTCAAACAAGCCGTTAAAGATGATCCACGTGTGACTAAAGTAGGTAAATTCTTACGTAGAACATCGCTCGATGAATTACCGCAGTTTTTTAATGTCATTTTAGGTAATATGTCGATTGTGGGACCGCGTCCTCATGCAGTGGCGCATAACGAGGAATATCGTAAATTAATTCCAGGATATATGCTCCGCCATAAAGTAAAACCCGGGATTACGGGATTGGCACAGATTCGAGGCTGGCGCGGCGAAACCGATACATTAGATAAAATGGAACGTCGTATTGAGTGTGACCTTGAATACATTCGAACATGGAGTATCTGGTTAGACATCAGAATTATTTTTCTCACGATTTTTCATGGTTTTATTCATAAAGCAGCATATTAGAAAAAAGATACATCATTATTTGATGTATCTTTTCATTAAAATCTAAAGTATCGATTTATCTGAATCAAAGTTTTTTAACTTAAACAAGTGAACATAATGATCAAAAAAGCAATTCTTCCAGTCGCAGGCTTAGGCACTCGATTTTTACCTGCAAGTAAGTCAATTCCCAAAGAAATGGTGACTGTGGTAGACCGCCCTGCCATTGAATATGTAGTCCGTGAAGCAGTTGAAGCTGGAATTACGCAAATTATTTTAGTGACACATTCCTCTAAAGCGTCTATCGAAAATTACTTCGATCGCAACTTTGAGCTTGAAACCACGCTCGAGATGAAAAAAAAGTATGACTTGTTGGCAGAAATTAGTCATATTGTTCCTGAAGGTGTAAGTATTGTCAGCGTTCGTCAGCCTCAACCTTTAGGTCTTGGACATGCCGTATTATGTGCCAAAAGTATTGTGGGTGAAGATGATTTTGCAGTTCTACTGCCAGATGTTTTGGTAGAAGCGAAAAATAATCAAAATGATTTGGCGCAAATGATCGCACGCTTCGATGCAGTTCATGCGGCACAAATTATGGTTGAAGCAGTGCCTGATCATTTGGTAGATCAATATGGCATTGTTGATGTGGCTCAGGCACCTCAAGAGGGTCAGAGTGAAGTGATGAAAGGAATTGTTGAAAAACCAAAACCAGATGTTGCACCATCAAATTTGTCTGTAGTGGGTCGTTACGTTTTACCGGCAAAGATTATGCAATTGTTAGAACAAACGCCTAAAGGTGCAGGCAATGAAATTCAGTTGACCGATGCAATTGCCTTGTTACAAAAGGTGGAAACTGTTGAAGCATACCGTATGCAAGGTCAGACTTTCGATTGCGGGAGTAAATTAGGTTATCTGAAAGCAGTACTCAATTATGGTATAAAACACCCACAGCTCGGGCAAGACTTTAAAAAACTGATACAAGAGCTCGATATTTAACATTTTGAAATTTCGGCGTAGATGAGAATGAAAATAGCAATTTTTGGGACCACACTTCATGCTGGCGTTATGGCTGCATTACTTGCAGAGCGCGGAAATGAAGTCCTTTGGTGTACCGATCATGATTTTACTGGCCATGAAGAGCAACTCGTCTGTCAGACCTACCAAGAGCAGGATGTCAATCGTCTGCTGCTCAAGCAACGACAAGTCGGTTTTTTAAAAGATTGTTCATTTTCATCTATTCCGCTTGATATCGAGGCCTACCTGTTTTGCTTTAGTCCAACAGAACTTGAAAAAGGCCTTGAGGTGACCCAGCGCCTTAATGCGCGCCCGATTATTCATCCGCGTTTGATGGTCAATGGTTCAACTTTTGGCTTACATGGTACCGAAAAACTCAAGCAAAACCTTCCTAAAGATCATTGGGTGTATTTCCCCGACATGATTCAGGAAGGTAATGCGATCAATAGCGTATTGAGCGTCAAGCATGTGATTGTCGGGGTAGAGTCCGATTACAGCAAAACGATCATGCATGAAATGCTTCGACCTTTTTTTCGCTTTAATCACCAATATTTGTTTATGCCGATTTTAGATGCCGAATTTACCAAACTGAGTATTTCTGGCATGTTAGCTACTCGTATCAGTTACATGAATGATCTAGCCATGGTCGCTGAGAAGCTTGGCATTGATATTGCTAACGTAAAAGAAGGTATGGGCGCAGATACCCGGATTGGATCGGCCTATTTATCTGCTGGTGTTGGTTTTGGTGGCGAGAATTTTTCGCATGACATTTTGACGCTATCAAACGTGGTTTCGGGCAGTGGAGCGAGAAGTCGCTTGCTGGAACAGGTTTGGGAGATCAATGAGCAACAAAAAGAAGTGTTGTTTCGTAAACTCTGGAATTATTATCACTGTGATCTAAAAGGTAAAGTGATTACCATTTGGGGTGCCGCGTTTAAAGAGAATACCTCTAATATTCATAATTCTCCTATTCATAGCATGTTATTGGCTTTGTGGGCGCAAGGTGCAACTGTAAAATTGCATGATCCTCAGGCACTTGAAGTGATTCAAAGCCTATATGGAAAACGTGACGATTTAATTTTGTGTGAAGATCAATATGAAGCAGCCCGTGGTGCACATGCGCTTTGCGTGTTGACGGTCTGGAAACAGTATCTCAGTTTAAATTATAAAAAACTTCAACAATTGATGGCTCACCCGTTTATTTTAGACGGACGTAATGTCTACGATCCGGTCTACACAAAACAACAAGGGTTTGCCTATGAGGGTATAGGTCGATTATGAATAAGAATATCGAGCACTTTCCGAGGAAAACAGTGTTAACACCTCAACAAAAACTTGCCCAGCTGATGGATCAGCACGAAGCAGTTCATTTAAATGAATTGTTTGAAATGGAACAGGATCGTTTTACCAAGTATTGTGTAGGCTGTGACGATCTGGTCTTCGATTTTAGTAAACAACGGATTAATGCGTCGATTCTCGATGCATTGGTCGAGCTTGCTGAAGAAAAGCAGCTCAAGCAATGGATTGATACCTTATTTTCAAAAAATAAAATCAATTATACCGAGCAGCGTGAAGCCATGCATTGGGCATTACGTTTACCTGAAAATGATAAAACTTACCCAGAGCTTGCTGCACAAGTGGGTGAGCAGCTTGACCGGATGTATGATCTGGTCAATAAAATCCATGCAGGACAGTACCGCGGTGCAACAGGTGAAGTCATTCAGGATGTTGTGAATATTGGGGTTGGTGGTTCAGATCTTGGCCCTTTAATGGTCAGTCATGCGCTCTCCGACTTTAAAGTCAAAACTGCAAAACCACTCAATATTCGTTTTGTTTCCACCATGGATGGTAGTCAGCTCTCCGATATGCTGCACCAGCTACGTCCTGAAACCACCTTATTTATTGTTTCATCCAAATCGTTTGGAACCATTGATACACTCTCCAATGCACATACGGCGCGTAAATGGCTGGAAAAAGCACTCGGGCGTGAAAAAGCGGTACTCAATAGCCACTTTATCGGCGTATCGACCAAACCTGAAAAAATGACCGAATGGGGTATTCATCCAGACAAACAATTCTTACTGTGGGATTGGGTTGGAGGGCGTTATTCATTATGGTCATGTATTGGTCTACCGATTGCGCTGACCATTGGCGTTGAGGGTTTTAAAGCGTTCCTCGACGGTGCACACAATATTGATCAGCATTTTCAGAACACCGAATTTTCTCAAAATCTTCCGGTTTTGATGGGATTAATTGGAGTATGGAATACCAATTATCTCAAGCTAAATACCCATGCTGTTTTACCCTATGATGGTCGCCTGAAATACTTTACTTCGTACCTGCAACAGCTGGAAATGGAATCGAACGGTAAATCCACTCAGCGTAATGGCCATAAAGTAGAACATACCACTTGTCCAATTGTATGGGGTGAAGTTGGACCGAATGCACAACATGCCTTTTATCAGTTGCTGCATCAGGGCACGCATTCGGTGAGCTGTGACTTTATTGCGCCGATCAAACGTTATAATGCCAACCACTTTACTTATGCCAAAACTGCCGATACGCTAATTGATCAGCACTTACTGGCGTTATCGAACTGTCTGGCACAATCGCGCTTACTGGCATTTGGTAATCAGGTACTCAATCCTGAAGAACTCGAACAGCTTCCTGCCTATAAACAGTATGAAGGTAATCAGCCAAGTACCACCATGCTGTTAAAAGAGCTGTCACCTCGAACCATGGGTAAATTGATTGCGTTGTATGAACACAAAGTATTTGTACAATCGGTCATTTGGGACATCAATCCATTTGATCAATGGGGCGTCGAAAAAGGCAAAGAAATTGCCAATGAACTGTTGCCGATTTTAAATGGGCAAACAGCGGAAGTCACACATTTGGATGCATCAACACAAGGGTTGATCGAGTTTTTATTGGAAAAAACAGATGGCTAAAATTTTGGTAACGGGTGGTGCGGGCTATATTGGCTCGCATACCTGTGTGGAGCTGCTTCAGGCGCATCACGATGTTGTGGTATTGGATAATCTGTCTAACAGCTCACGCGAGGCGTTGGTACGTGTAGAAGCGCTCGCAGGAAAATCGCTGGAGTTTGTTGAAGGAGATATCCGAGACAGTCAAATGCTGGATCAGGTGTTTAAACAGTTTCAAATCGACGCCGTGATTCATTTTGCCGGACTCAAAGCCGTCGGTGAAAGCCAGCAAATTCCGCTGACTTATTTTGACAATAATATTGCTGGAAGTATTCACCTGGTCGATGCTATGGCGCGTGCAGGTGTATTTAAACTGGTCTTTAGCTCGTCTGCAACGGTATATGATGAAGCCAATAGCTCGCCGTTAAACGAAGATATGCCAACAGGCATGCCATCGAATAATTATGGCTATACCAAATTGATTGTTGAGCAAATGCTACAAAAGCTGGCATTGGCCGATGCTCGTTGGTCGATTGCCCTGTTGCGGTATTTTAATCCGGTGGGGGCACACTCAAGTGGCCGTATTGGTGAAGATCCGCAGGGGATTCCAAACAATTTAATGCCTTATGTCACGCAAGTGGCGGTTGGTCGACGTGAAAAACTGTCGATTTTTGGACAGGATTATGACACGGCCGATGGTACGGGCGTACGTGATTATATTCATGTGGTCGATCTGGCCAATGCGCATTTATGTGCACTCAATAACCGTTTGAATGCTCAAGGTTGCCGCGCGTGGAATATTGGAACGGGGCAAGGCTCTTCAGTGCTTGAGGTGAAAAATACCTTTGAACAGGTCAATGGCGTGCCCATTGCATTTGAATTTGCACCGCGTCGTGAAGGTGATGTGGCGACATCGTTCGCCGATAATCAGCGTGCGATGAATGAACTGGGCTGGGCACCCAAATACACACTTGAAGATATGCTTAAAGACAGCTGGAACTGGCAAAAACAGAATCCTCAAGGTTATTAAATCTTCGTTTTTAATTCAGCTTTTTGAATGACCCCTAAGGATGGTGGTCATTCATGGCGTGTGTATAATAGCCTCAATCCGAATTTGTAGTGGCGATTATGCGCTTTGTTCTGTTTCTTCTGACCGCCGTTCTGATCAGTCTCGCTTGGCTTTCGCCCGATCATAGCTATCCATGGTTGACTTTTGCCAGTGAAATGCTCAGTTTCGCTGCCTTACTCACCTTACTCACTGTCTTTTTAAAACAACCGCTCCGCTTGCCACGCATTCAGTTGCTGGGCTTGCCGATTGTGTTTATTCCATTGTTACAATGGGGTTTTGGCTTAGTCATCGATCTAAGTGCTGCACTTCTCTCCACCGCATATTTATTGGGTTTTTGGTACGCAGTGCTGTTAGGGTATAACCTCAGCTTAACCCATACAGATCAGCAGCAGACCTTACGCCAATGTTGTTATGTACTCTATGCCGTTGCATTGACCACCAGTCTGATTGCGTGTGTGCAATGGCTGAACTTGGAAGCACATGTGCCAGGTGTGATGACGCTTTATAGCCATCGGCCTTATGCAAACTTTGCCCAGCCCAATAATATGTCGACTTTTCTGATTATGGGGCTTTTGGCATGTTTGTATTTGGCAGAAACGCAGGCCATGAAACTGCGTTATCTCTGGCCAGTCGCAGCTTTAATCATTTTTGCTATTACCTTAAGCCAGTCACGTACTGCTTGGGTATTCGGACTATTTTTTCTGGGTTACTGGGCGTATAAATCTTGGCGCTATCCAACCCGTATCAACCGTGGCTGGATCATGCTGTGGGGTGTTGGATTTTTTGCTGTGGGGCTGGCGTTTCCGCGATTGACCCGATGGATCCAGAGTTTAAATCAGACCGATGTAGTCAAGACCTCAAGCATCATGCAGCGCGCCAGCGCTGGGCATGAACGCATCGGCATCTGGGAACAGATGCTGCACGCCATTCAGCAGCAGCCATGGACAGGGTATGGATGGAATCAGACCAGCCTGGCTGAACTGTCGAGTATGCCATTCAACAAAATTCATGTTTGGTTTAATAGCTCGCACAATGTGGTACTGGATATTCTGGTCTGGAATGGTGTAGTACTCGGTGGTCTCATTTTAGTGTATTTCACACTGTGGATGATTTGGCTGAATTATCATAGCAAGCGTATCGAGTCGATTGTGGCCAGTTTAATGGTGGCAGCCGTGTTGATTCATGCTTTGTTGGAGTATCCACTGCAATACGCTTATTTTTTATTGCCTGTTGGTTTTTTGATGGGCTTAATTCAAGCGCAGACACCCGATCAGAAATGGTACGCGTTACCGCGTGGAATCACCCGTGTGGTTTGGCTTGCAGGTTTTATTCTGCTGGCACTGATCTGGCGCGATTACAGCCTATATAAACTCAATAGTGTCAGAATTATCAAAAAGCAGCCGCCCAATGTTGAGATTTGGGGCAGTGCCAAGATCTTGGTTCTCACCGAGTTTGATCAGCGTTTAGACTGGTTAAAATTAAGTCCAGTGGCTCAGTTGAGTTTGCAACAGCTGAATCAAATTGAAAAAATGGTCTACAACAAAGCCACACCTTACAATATGCAAAAGTACGCGCAATTATTGCTGGCAAATGGACAGGTCGATAAGGCCAGAGAGCAGATTGGCTATTTAAGTCGTTTGCATAAAAAAGACTACTCACTCTATGATTTAGAGCAGGCCAATGCATCGGCGCTCAAGCAAGCAAAGTAATGTTTGAGAAATAAAAAAAGGCGATTCTTGGAATCGCCTTTTTTGTGGATATGGCTTAGGCCTGAATCAGTGCAGTAACTTCATCGACATACTGCTCAATCGGTTGAGCTGCCTGATCATGACCACGACTTTCGATATTCAGGCGCAATAGCGGCTCAGTATTCGAGGCGCGGACATTCATACGCCATGTTCCGAAGTCTAGGCTCACACCGTCGGTACGGTCAATCTCGGGATTTTGATCATTGTAGTGATCAAATAGTTTTTGAATGGTGGCTTGGGTATCGGCCACTTTAAAGTTGATTTCACCACTGCATGGAAACTTGGCAATCATGTTTTCAACCAATGTCGATAACGATTGCTGTGTTTCAGACAATAAGGTTAATACCAATAACCAAGGAATCATACCGCTGTCGCAGTAAGCAAAATCACGGAAGTAATGATGCGCGCTCATCTCACCGCCATAAACAGCATTGTGTTCACGCATCACTTGTTTAATAAATGCATGCCCCGATTTAGATTGAACCGTGACGCCGTCATGAGCATCGACAATATCAAGGGTGTTCCAGACCAAACGTGGATCGTGGACAATTTTTTCCCCTGATTGTTTCAACAAGAAGGCTTGTGCAAGCAAGCCAACAATATAGTAGCCTTCGATAAACTGGCCTTTTTCATCGAATAAGAAACAGCGGTCAAAATCGCCATCCCATGCAATCCCCATGTCTGCCTGATGTTCAATCACTGCATTGCGCGTGCTGTCACGGTTTTCAATCAGTAAAGGGTTCGGAATACCATTTGGAAAGCTGCCATCAGCTTCATGATGAATCTTGATAAATTCAACTGGCACGTTCAGGCTTTTAAATTCATGCTCAAGTGCATCGATCACGTGGCCTGCAGCACCGTTACCAGCATTGACCACCAATTTAAGTGGGCGGATTTTGTTGGTATCAATATAAGTCAGTAAGTGCTGAATAAATTCTGGCAAGATGTTGTACGCTTGTGTGGTGCCTTTGACCGCAACATCATGAAATTCATTGCTTTCAGCAAGTGCCTGAATTTCTTTTAAACCAGTATCAGCACTGATAGGGCGCGCATTTTCACGCACTAGCTTCATGCCGTTGTAGTCCATCGGGTTATGACTTGCAGTCACTTCAATACCACCTTGAACATCTAGATGAAAAGCGCCAAAGTAGACCTCTTCAGTACCGGTCATCCCCAAATCAAGTACATTGACACCGGCATCGTTTAAACCGCGAATAGTGGCTTGTTTGAGGTCTTCACTACTTAAACGGACATCGCATCCGACCACGACAGTTTTAGGTTGATAAATCTGACCATAGGCACGGCCAATTTTGTAAGCAATTTCTTCGTTTAGTTCTGTACCGAGTTTGCCTCGAATATCGTAGGCTTTAAAGCAGGTGAGTGTTGTCATCTTGAATTAGATATTAAAAAAATTATGTGCGCCCATTATACCCAAGCCACATGAAAAGAATATGATCGTTTAAACCAGATCGGTAAAAGCCTGATACGGTAAATTGCATCAAAATATAACGGCTTGAATTCACAGTTTGATGTTTAAGCAATGGTTTTGAAAATTTCATAGCACGATTGACGAAACCATTGATGGCTGGTCTTGTGATGACAACACATATGCCAGTGCTGCTTGATGCTATAGGTGGGAAACTCAAGCGGTGCATCGTAAATTTGCAGGTTACCGCGTGCCAGTAAGACCTGACTCAAATAATACGGTACGGTGGCAATCGCATCGGTTTCCTGGACCACCAGCCCTACACCCAGATAACTGGGTAATCGAATGAGTACGTTGCGTCTTAAACCTTTGTTTTGCAGCTCATTTTCGATGTGATAATGCCCAGCACCAGCATCAATATCGATGTGCATTTCACGAATATAATCATCAATACTGATGCGGTCACTTTGCAGGCGTGGATGATTTTTACGGGAAATCACCACATAACGCTGTGAAAACAATTTCTGTTGATAAAAACCATCTTCGAGCTGAGGCAGAAAGCCAATGGCCAGATCGATTTCACCATTTGCCATTTGATAGCTGGTTTCTGAGCTAATCGGACGGACATTGAGCCGAATAAACGGCGCATTTTTATTTAAAAACTGAGTAATTTGTGGCAACAACACCAGATGCGACACATCGGTCATGGCCAAGGTATACAGCAAATCCGACTTGGAAGGATCGAAATTCACACTGAAATTATTAATACTTTCAACTTTGTTGATCACTTCACTAATCAGCGGAAAAATTTGCTTGGACAATTCGGTGGGAATCATTTCATTGCCCACACGTAAAAACAACGGGTCGCCGAAATGCTGGCGAATTTTGATCAAGCCATTGCTGATGGTCGGTTGACTCACACCAATCGCATCGGCTGCCGTCGAAACACTCTTTGATTTATAAACATGATAAAAAATATTGAGTAATCGGCTATCAAGATCAAACATGTTGTGTTGTCCTTAACCATTCAAAATAAAAGAAGGGAAAACCGACGGCTCTTTGCAAAGTATTCATGTCTTCATCATAACATTGAACCCAATCAATCGATTAGGATTTTCAACCAATCTGCGTCTGGAGTTGTCGTGTAGATGGATGCTTGGCCTCATGCCTACATCAGTGTTTCGCGATGACCAAGAAGACAAGCGATGTCCTTTACTTTATATTGGTATGACCAATTTAAATTTAAAATAAGCATTGAGATTCTATTTTAGCTGGTTTAGTATGCAAAAAATAGAAATCCCCTAGCATATTTTTGCTTAAAGCTAAATTGGTATGACCAATTTAAATATATTGACTGGTTTGCAGGAGCATTTTTCCTGAAAACAAAATGATTCTCGGCATTTCAAGGAGATGAAAATGCTGCATGTTTGGCAACAAGCCTATGACCCTCTAAATAATATCTGGCTATCCAGCTTGGTCGCGCTGATTCCGATTATTTTCTTTTTTATCGCACTTGCCGTATTACGTTTAAAAGGCAGTGTTGCGGGGACCATTACGGTGGTGCTGGCGCTTTTAATTGCATTGTTTTTTTACCAAATGCCAGCAGCAATGGCTTTTGGTGCAGTGATTTATGGCTTTTTTTACGGATTATGGCCGATCTCGTGGATTATTCTGGGAGCGGTATTTTTATATAAAGTTTCGGTCAAAACCGGACAGTTCGACATTATTCGTTCCAGTATTTTATCAATTACCGCAGATCAGCGCCTTCAGATGCTGTTGGTCGGATTTGCCTTTGGTACCTTTTTAGAAGGTGCAGCAGGCTTTGGTGCCCCTGTTGCCATTACCGCGGCATTACTGATGGGTTTAGGGTTTAAACCGCTCTATGCCGCAGGCCTGTGTTTGATTGTGAATACCGCACCGGTGGCTTTTGGCGCGATGGGAATTCCAATTATTGTGGCAGGGCAGGTTTCTGGGGTCGATACCATGGAAATCAGCCAGATGGTGGGGCGTCAGCTGCCTTTTCTGGTGATCATTGTACTGTTTTGGATTATGGCCATTATGGATGGCTGGCGTGGCGTGAAAGAAACATGGCCTGCGGTTTTGGTGGGCGGTGGAGCATTTGCGATTGCGCAGTATCTGACCTCAAACTTTTTGGGGCCTGAACTACCGGACATTACGGCTGCGATTGCATCCTTAGTCAGTTTGACGGTGTTATTTAAATTCTGGCAACCCAAGCATATTTTTAGATTCGAACAGACCGAAGACACTCAGACTGCCCCCCAATCTGTACAACATTACCGCGTAGGTCAGATTGCCAAGGCGTGGTCACCATTTATGATCCTGACGCTCATGGTCACCCTCTGGAGCATCAAACCATTTAAAGCATTATTTGCCAAAGGCGGTGCATTGGAACACTGGATTTTTAAGATTGAAGTACCCGGCTTACATCGATGGGTCGAAAAAGTTCCACCGATTGTGCCAGAGCATACTCCCTACGATGCAATTTATAAGTTCGACTGGTTTTCTGCCACCGGAACAGCCATTTTTATTGCCGCAGTGATCACCATCATTTTCTTAAAAATGAATGCAAAGCAGGCTGTGGTGACTTTTGGCGAAACTTTAAATGAGCTAAAAGTACCGATCTATTCAATCGGGATGGTCTTGGCTTTTGCATTTATTGCCAACTATTCTGGACTGTCTGCCACCTTGGCGCTTGCTTTATCGCATACGGGCCATGCGTTTACCTTTTTCTCGCCATTTTTAGGTTGGTTAGGGGTGTTTTTAACGGGTTCGGATACCTCATCGAATGCCTTGTTTTCGGCATTACAAGCCACCACCGCCCAGCAGATCGGTATTCCTGAGGTGCTGTTGGTAGCAGCCAACACCAGTGGCGGCGTGACAGGTAAAATGATTTCACCTCAGTCAATTGCGATTGCCTGTGCTGCGGTGGGTTTAGTGGGTAAAGAATCGGATTTGTTCCGTTTTACGGTAAAACATAGCATCATATTTACCATCTTTGTGGGCATCATTGTGACGGTACAGGCGTATATTGTGCCGTGGATGATTCCCTAAACTCACGATATAAGGAAAAAGTATGCGAGTCTCTGACCAGGTGGTACAAAAGTTACAGGCGCTCATTGAGCAACGTAACCTGAAACAAGGCGACCGCTTGCCTGCCGAGCGTGTACTGGCCACCAGTCTGGGAATTTCGCGACCCTCACTACGCGAAGCCATCCAGCAGCTCAATAGTTTGGGGGTGCTGGCCAGCCGTCGGGGAGATGGTACCTATATCGTGCATTTGCCCGAAACATGGCCACAACAGCACATCGTCGAGCCCATTAGTCTACTGCTTGAAGAAGATCCGCAGTATCGATTCGATGTGCAGGAGTCACGGCTTATTTTGGAAGGCGGTACGGCATGGTACGCCGCACAGCGAGCCACCGAACAAGATCGTGCCAAAATTCATCAGTATTTTGATGAAATTGCACAGCATCAGGCGCGTGGTGATTCTGCGGCGGCAGCGGTGGCCGATGCCAATTTTCATCTGGCCATTGCAGAGGCATCGCACAATGCGGTGCTGATTCAAATGATGCGCAGCCTGTTTGACCTGCTGCAATACAACGTCTTTTTGGGCCGAAAAAAAGTTTATAACCATCCTGTAAGCGCCGATTTACTCAGTGATCAGCACTTTCAGGTTATGGATGCCATCGACCGCCAAGATGCGCAAGCTGCGCGTGATGCGGTATGTGGTCATATCGAATTTGTCATCCATCAGGTACGTGCACTGGACGAAGACGACGCTCGCCAGAAACGTGCTACTCGTTTAAACAGGATTGATTCAGCATGATTATTTCATCTTCAAACGATTATCGCGAAGCGGCGCAGCGCCGTTTGCCGCCGTTTTTATTTCATTACATCGATGGCGGCGCATATAGTGAATCGACGCTGAAACGAAATGTTGAAGATTTAGCTCACGTGGCATTGCGCCAACGTGTATTAAAAGATATGTCGGCATTGAGCCTCGAAACCCAATTATTTAACGAAACGCTTTCGATGCCGCTGGCATTGTCTCCGGTCGGGCTAACAGGCATGTATGCCCGTCGTGGCGAGGTACAAGCAGCCGTGGCGGCAGATAAAAAGGGCATTCCTTTTACCCTTTCGACGGTTTCGGTATGTCCGATTGAAGAGGTGACGCCAGCCATTCAGCGTCCGATGTGGTTTCAGCTTTATGTGCTGCGTGATCGTGGCTTTATGAAAAATGCTTTGGAACGCGCCAAAGCGGCAGGCTGCTCGACCTTGGTCTTTACCGTCGATATGCCAGTGCCAGGTGCACGTTACCGAGATGCCCATTCAGGTATGAGTGGCCCGAATGCAGCCATGCGCCGTTATTTACAGTCGGTTATGCATCCGCATTGGGCGTGGGATGTGGGATTGCTGGGTCGTCCGCATGATTTAGGCAATATTTCAAAATATTTAGGAAAACCGACCGGGCTTGAAGATTATATTGGCTGGTTGGGCAACAATTTTGATCCGTCTATTTCATGGAAAGATTTGGAATGGATTCGTGATTTTTGGGATGGCCCGATGGTTATTAAGGGCATTTTAGACCCGGAAGATGCCAAAGATGCGGTTCGATTTGGTGCCGATGGGATCGTGGTGTCTAATCATGGTGGACGCCAGCTCGATGGCGTACTGTCTTCGGCACGCGCCCTACCTGCGATTGCCGATGCAGTCAAAGGCGATTTAACCATTTTGGCCGATTCAGGTATTCGCAATGGTTTGGATATTGTGCGCATGCTGGCCCTTGGCGCAGATAGCGTCATGATTGGGCGTGCATTTGTTTATGCACTGGCGGCGCAAGGGGGGCAGGGTGTGTCTAATTTACTCGATTTACTTGAAAAAGAAATGCGAGTGGCCATGACCCTGACCGGTGTCAAGCGCATTGCCGACATTGATTCATCTTGCTTGGTTGAAATGAACAAAGCATTGAGCTTCTAAAAGGATATTCCACATGCCACACAGCACAACATCACTGATTCAGCACTTACAACAGATTGTGGGCAAGTCTTATGTTTTGACTGGTGATCAGCAGACCCGTCAGTATCGACAGGGACGACGATTTGGTGAAGGCAAAGTGTTGGGCGTGGTGTGTCCGGGAAGTTTACTCGAACAATGGCGTGTTTTGCAGGCGGTGCTCGATGCAGATTGTATTGTGATCATGCAGGCCGCCAATACTGGCCTGACGGGAGGTTCTACACCATATGGTGAAGATTACGACCGGCCTGTGGTACTTTTAAGTACCCGACGTTTGCAAGGGATTCAGGTCATTCGTGATGGTGAGCAGGTGGTCTGTCTGCCGGGTGCGACACTAGAGCGACTCGAACAGACCCTTAAACCTTTTCAGCGTGAGCCGCACTCGGTTATTGGTTCATCGTGTATTGGAGCCTCGGTGCTAGGCGGTGTATGTAACAATTCGGGAGGCGCTTTGGTTCGTCGCGGACCGGCCTATACCGAGCTGGCGTTATATGCACAAGTCGATGCTCATGGCGAGCTTCAGTTAGTGAATCATCTTGGGATTGCACTCGGCGACACACCTGAAGAGATTTTGACACGGCTTGAAACGCAGCAATATCGCGTTTCAGATATTCAAGACGATGTGGGGCATGCCTCCGATCCGCATTATAGCCATGATGTAACGCAAGTCGATGCCGATAGTCCGGCGCGTTTTAATGCCGATCCATCGCGATTGTTTGAAGCGTCTGGTTCTGCCGGAAAAATCTGCGTCTTTGCGGTACGGCTAGATACCTTCGCCAAAGTCGAGAGTCAGGTGTTTTATATCGGAACCAACGATGCCGATGATCTGACCGCGCTCAGACGTGCGTTGCTGACCACACTACCGAGTCTTCCCATTGCAGGTGAATATATTCATCGTGATGCCTATGATATTGGTGCAAAATACGGCAAGGATACTTTCTTATTTATTGAAAAATTCGGAACGGCCAATGTACCCAAGGCCTTTGCTTTAAAAGATAAAATAGACGGGATTTTGGAGCGTTTTAAGCTAAAAGGTTGGACTGATCAGTTGTTGCAGGCGGTGACTTATTGTTTGCCCAATCATTTACCTGAACGCATGAACCAGTTTCGAGATCGTTATGAACATCACCTCATTTTAAGAATCGAGCAGCAATCGATTTCTGCTGTAAAGACATTTTTACACGATTATTTTGCTGTACATCCGTCTGGTGCTTTTTTCTTATGTGATGAAGACGAAGGCCGTAAAGCATTTTTGCACCGTTTTGCGATTGCAGGGGCAGCAATTCGCTACCGTGATACACATTTAAATGAAGTCGAGGATATTGTTGCCTTAGATATTGCCTTAAGACGCAATGATCGGGATTGGGTGGAGCAGTTGCCGGCCCATCTTGAAGCCAAAATCTTACATAAACTTTATTACGGTCATTTTTTCTGTCATGTTTTTCATCAGGACTATATTGTCAAAAAAGGCGTAGATCCCTTAGCGATGGAGCACGAAATGTGGACCTTACTCGATGCGCGCCGGGCAGAGTATCCTGCAGAGCACAACGTAGGTCATTTATATATCGCCAAGCCAGCGCTGGCACAGTTTTATCAGCATCTAGATCCGACCAACAGTTTTAATGTCGGTATTGGTCATACCTCCAAGCTAAAGTATTGGGGGAAATCAAAAAAAATCTAAACAGGTTGTCTTATGCAGCTATCACACACTGCACCCTTACATTTCCATTTTTTTAAGGTTGCAAAAGCAAAAGAAAAAAATTAAGGTGAACGAGATATAATAAACTAGAGAAAGATCAGGTCATGTTGTTTAGAAAAACTATTTTATTTTCTGCGTTAATGGGATGGGGAGCGCTCAGCTTTGCCCAAGGCATTGTGCTGAACAATGAAGATTTGCGTACGGATTTAAACTGGTTGAATCAGCAAGGTGTGATTCAAATCAGCACATCGACATGGCCTTTAAGTGGTGATGAAATCCAGCGTGCCCTTGCAAATGCCAAAGTACAAAACAATAACCAACAGCGCGTACTCAATTCGGTCGTCAATGCGCTAAAAGCCGATCAGACACCGGTTAAACTCGGATTATTTGCCGAAACCGATCAGAAGAATTTACCTCAAGCCTTTGGTGATCAGCAAAAAGCACAATATGTTGCATCGTTGGAAGTAAATGCCGGTGGTGAAAACTGGGATGGTAAATTACGCGTAAATGGCGAAAAAGATCAGCAAATCGATAACGGCCGTAAGGTCAATGTCGAAGGCTCGTATTTGGCCGGCAAACTCTGGAACCAGTGGGTGATTGCAGGTCAGATTCCAACATGGTGGGGACCAGGACATGACGGCAGCTTGATTCGAGGCGATGCCAGCCGCCCAGTTTATGGCGTGACAGTGCAACGTGCCGAACAAAAAGCATTTGAAACCAAATGGCTGTCATGGATTGGGCCGTGGCAGTACCAAGTATTTGGTGGTCAGCTCGACAAATACACCGCTGTACCTGATGCCAAGCTTATCGGTATGAGACTGACAGCGCAGCCGTTACCTTATTTAGAATTGGGCGCTTCAAGAGCAATTCAAATTGGTGGTCAAGGTCAACCTAGTAGTTTTAAAGCTTACTGGAATGCATTAATTGGTAAGGACAATGAATGTAACGATAGGGGATGTGTCAATGACAGTAATGCCTCTAACCAGTTGGCGGGTTTTGACGGGCGCCTAAACTTGCAACCTTTGCTCAATATTCCTGCCAGCCTTTATGGTCAGTATGTGGGTGAAGATGAATCTGGTTTCTTGCCATCGAGAAAACTATATCTGGCAGGTGCAGAGTATTCGTCTAGCGTACGTAATATGCCTTATCAGTTGTATGCGGAGTGGGCAGATACCCGTACCAATGGTGATGTATGGGGTTATAGCTATAACCATCACCAATATACAGACGGCTATTACCAGCATGGTTATCCGCTAGGTCATGCCATCGGTGGTGATGGTCAGATGTACTCGGTGGGCGGCGATATTCGTGTAGATGTCATGAACCGAATTAGCGGGCGCGTCTTACTGGCAAAAGTTAATCAATCTAATCTCGCAATTAACCGTGCTTTCCCTGAAAAAGACGAAGTCAAAGCACTCGATTTAACGTGGACGCATTACATTAAGCCAGATTTGCCACTGAAGATTAATGGCTGGGTAAGTGATTCAGATGTACACGGCAACGATGCGGGTGCATCGATTGGGGTCGAAATTCCGCTCGATCTAAAACAGTTCCGTTTCTAAAATTAAAACGTCTAAAGCACTTCTCCACATGGAGGGGTGTTTTTTTACTCAAACATTTATACAAAATAATAGTGAAATTAAAGTGCAGTGAAACATGCTGCGGCACCAAACAAAATACCAGGTGCATTGGCCGCCGCAAGCGGATAGTCTTTGCGTTTGAGTCCATAAATGACCCACAATAAACAGTTGATTGCTGCAACAAAAGGTTGAATCGGATTTCCTTTGTGTCCAGCCAGATTATTCATGATTTGTGGAATATACGAAACGTACATACAAATGGCCGTAAAGGTTGCCACCCAACCTAAAATCTGGATAAATTTTTGTTGATCTTGAAGCATTATTGTCCATACGGTAATAAGTTATGAATTTACTATATAAGTATTTTTATATGAAAAACAATTCAATGCTGTAACAACGACGGTATAAATAGACGTCCGCTGTGCTGCATAAGCAACACAGCGACGATTCAGATTAAGCTTGTGCAGTTTCTTTGGCCAGAACTTCTGCCATTGCTTTGGCCACGATGTATACGTTGCTCATGTTGAGGCCTGCAACACAGATACGACCACTACGCACGAGGTAAATCGCATAGTCTTCACGTAATTGATCGACCTGTTCACCGGTTAAACCGGTATAGCTAAACATGCCTTTTTGCTCAAGCAGGTAGTTAAAGTCACGCTCAGGAAATGCTTTTGTAAGCTCATCACGCAAGATTTGACGCATTTTAAGAATACGCTCGCGCATATCTTTTACTTCGTTTTGCCATTGTTGGTTCAACGCTGCATCATTTAGCACCTGATCGACCAACCATGCACCCGTCGTTGGTGGGTTTGAGTAGATACGGCGTACAGTGGCTTTTAACTGACCAAACGTACATTGCGCACTTTCTGCATCGTCACATACAAATGTCAAACCACCAACACGCTCGCCATACAACGAGAAGATTTTAGAGAATGAATTGCTGACAATAAAATTCATTCCCGATTGATCAAGCGCACGAATGGCATACGCATCTTGCTCCATACCTTCGCCAAAACCTTGATAGGCAATGTCTAGGAAAGGAATTAGATTGCCTGCTTTTAAAACCTCAATCACTTGGTCCCACTGTGCTGGCGTCAGATCTGCACCGGTTGGGTTATGGCAGCATGGGTGTAAAAGCACAATACTTTGCGCCGGAAGCTGTTTGAGGGTAGAGAGCATACCATCGAAGTCAACACCACGTGTTTCAGCATCAAAATATGGATAGTAATGCGTTTTAAGGCCGGCACCATTAAAGATTGCCACGTGGTTGTCCCAAGTTGGCTGGCTGACCCATACTTCAGAATTCGGGAAATAGTTTTTAAGAAAATCTGCACCCACTTTCAATGCGCCTGAACCACCGAGCGTTTGAATGGTCACGGCACGTCCACTTTGTACCGCCGGGCTGTTATTTCCAAAAAGTAGGGCTTGAATTGCATCACGGTAAGGCTTGAACCCTTCCATAGGCAAATACAGTTTGGTTTTATTTTGCTTTGGTTCGATACGCTTTTGTGCTTCCATGATGGTATCAAGTTGCGGCACAATGCTATCTTCGTTGTAATACAGCCCGATACTTAAATTTACTTTACCTTCACGCGTGTCGGCATTGAATTGTTCCATAAGCGATAAAATTGGATCGCCTGCATACGGTGGGATATGTTGAAACATTAAAAAGTCCTTTCATTCCACAGTTAAGCTCAAACTGTGTGTTATTGGAGTGTGACAGTCTTAAGCAGGATCTCCGCTTAAACTGAACTAATGTATCAGTAAGCGCCAAGTAGCACCATGCTGAAATACGACCGCCTTAAAAATTATTTTTACAAAACCTTTCGACTTTTTCTAAATACACTATTGAGTTTATTTAAATGAATTTTCAGACTCAAATGTCAATGCGGCACTGTGCATGGCATCTTTTCGTTGCTGAATCCAATACGCCAGACTTAAGCAAATGAGCCATGCTGGAATCAGCCAGACGGCAAGACGCATGTCGGGCGTGAGGCTCATGATCACCAAAATGCCAAGCATAAAAGCCATACATAAATAATTGGTCACAGGGTAGAACAAACTTGGAAAATGCGATGTCACATGGGTACGTTTAAGCTGCTGACGAAATTTTAAATGGGTAAAGGAAATCACCACCCAGTTAATCACAATAGCCGCCACGACCAGCATCATCAAAAATGCAAAGGCTTTTTCTGGGAACAGATAATTGAGCAATACACAGAGTGCAGTGACAAAGGCAGAGAGTAGGACTGCATAAACTGGAATGCCGCGAGAATTAATTTTTTTCAAAAATTGAGGGGCATTGCCTTGTTCGGCCAAACCCAGCAACATGCGGCTACTACAGTAGCTGGTACCGTTATAAACCGATACGGCCGCAGTCAAGATAATAAAGTTGAGGGCTGTCGCGACACCTTGGCTGTTAAGTGAGGCAAATACCATTACAAATGGACTGCCACCTTGTGCCATTTGATTCCATGGGAACAGTGCCAGTAACACGCACAACGTCGCAATATAAAAAATGAGAATCCGGTAAATAATCTGATTGACGGCTTTAGGGAGTGTTTTTTTCGGGTCACGTGCCTCGGCTGCGGTAATACCAAACAGTTCGATTCCACCGAAGGCAAATACAATCGCGGCCATGGCCATCAGTAGGCCGGTTACGCCATGTGGAAAGAAGCCACCCAGTGCCCAGAGATTGCTGATCTGTGCCTGAGGTCCTGCGCTTCCAGTGGCCAGCAAGTAAGAACCAAAGGCAATCATGGCCAAAATCGCGGCAATTTTGATGATTGAAAACCAAAATTCCATTTCACCAAAAAGTTTCACGTGGAGCAGGTTAATCACGTTAATCAGGATGAAAAAGCCCAGTGCTGAAACCCATGTTGGAATGTCGGGCCACCAGTACTGTACATACAGGCCAACCGCACTCAGCTCGGCCATACAGACCAGCACGTTCAACACCCAATAATTCCAACCCGAAATAAACCCGGCAAAGCGTCCCCAGTATTTATTGGCAAAATAACTAAACGAGCCACTGACCGGCTCATGCACCACCATTTCACCAAGCTGACGCATCATAAAAAAGGCAATCAGACCCGCGATGGCATAACCCAAAATAACCGAAGGCCCTGCCAGTTTGATCGATTGTGAAATACCGAGGAATAGTCCCGTACCAATCGCACCGCCCAGCGCAATTAATTGAATATGGCGATTGGATAAACCGGGTTTGAGGCGACCTTGCTCTTGCTGTGACATATGCTTATTCTCATCCATGTTGTGTAATTTTTTTAAAACAAATTACGTATATCATAAATTTAAACCAAAAAAAATCAAAATCTGTCGATAATCAACCGATTTTCAAAGGTGCTATAGCGGCATCCTGTGCCGTGAAATCTGCTTGAATCGGGGCAAAGTCGTGGCATAAATGAAAAAAGAGCATTTCAGTTTTGACCAATGTCAGGCATGATGTCAGCACGTTTATGCAGTCTTGTAAAAATATCGGAACACTGCATATGCTTGAGAATTTCATCTTAAAAGAGTGCATCAATGGTTGAAGAAAGATTATCGGGTGGGGTTCAATCGCTTGAAGTGGGTTTGAGTGTGTTGAATGCATTGGTCGACCATCAGCATCCCATTATTTTAAAAGACTTATCGCACAAATTAGACATGCATCCCGCAAAAGTTCACCGTTATCTGGTGAGCCTGATTCGGATGGATTATGCCAAACAGCTTGATGATGGCCAGTATGCGCTGGGCGATCAGGCTTGGCGATTGGGGCTGAATTGTATTCAACATACCGACGCGCTGCAACTTGTTCAGTCGATGATTTATGATGTGCAGGCCAAAATTGGCTGTAGCATTCAAATTAGTAAATGGTCACCGCGTGGACCGCTCGTAGTACAAGCCATGGAGTCGAATCACCCCATTGCCATTGTGACCAAAGTCGGCTCGATTATGCCATTGGTCAATTCGGCATCGGGCCGAGTCTTTGCCTCATTTATGCCCGAACATGTGGTGCGTCCACTTATGGAACTAGAATGGCAAGCCGCGGCACAGTCGAGCTATCCGCTTAAACCACAAAATTGGGATGAATTTTTAGCCCTCAAAACCTCGATTCTTGAGCAACACATGGCACTGGCACAAGGCGATTTGCTGGTGGGGATTAATGCTGTGGGGCTGCCTGTCTTTAATGCACAGGGTGTATTGGAGTTTTGTATTGTGGCCATCGACACTGAAATGTTCTTGCCGCTAGATGCACAAAGCGAAAAGTTGGCTGAGCTGAAAAGCGCAGTGGCGGCGATCAATCGTTTTTTGCAAAACCGCTAAACACAAAAAATAAATCCACTGCGCTTCATTCAAAGTGCAGTGGAGTATCAGGTGATTTCGGGTGTTAAATGCTTATACTTGAAGTACACCACGACGAATCTGATCACGCTCAATCGATTCAAACAACGCCTTAAAATTACCCTCGCCAAAACCGTCATCTGCTTTACGCTGAATAAATTCAAAGAAAACCGGTCCAATCATATTTTCAGAAAAAATCTGAAGCAGTAGTTTTTTCTCGCCATTTTGCGTGCTGCCATCGAGTAGAATACCGCGTTTTTGTAGCTCTTCAGTCGGTTCGCCATGGGCGGGCAAGCGCTCTGGCAGCATTTCGTAGTAGGTGGCAGGCGGTGGAGTCATAAAGTTCAGCCCGAGTGCCTTGAGTTTATCCCACGTGGCCAGCAAATCATCTGTAATAAAGGCAATATGCTGAATCCCTTCGCCGTTAAAATCGGCTAAGAATTCTGCAATCTGGCCGTTACCTTTGTCTGAATCTTCATTAAGTGGAATGCGGATTTTACCGTCTGGCGCGGTCAGGGCTTTAGAGGTCAGGCCTGTATATTCGCCTTTGATATCGAAATAACGGATTTCTTGGAAGTTGAAAATCTTTTCATAAAAAGAAGCCCAGTAGTCCATGCGGCCTTTATAGACATTGTGCGTCAGATGATCGATTTCTTTTAAACCCGTGCCGACAGGATTTTCCTCGATACCATCGATAAATTCAAAATCATTTTCATAAATGTCACGATCGACCAAAAAGATTGGCATACCACCAATGCCTTTAATGGCTGGAATATTTAATTCCATCGGGCCGATTTTGCTGTACATGGGCTCGGCACCCAGTTCGAGTGCTTTGTTAAATGCTTTGGCGGCATCACGGGTACGAAAGCCCATTGCGCAGGCCGATGGACCATGTTCATTAAAGAAATAAGATGCGTAAGATTCAGGTTGATAATTCAAAATAATATTGATATTGCCCTGACGCCAAAGGAATGCTTTCTTTGATTTATGACGCGCAACTTGGGTAAACCCCATGGTTTTAAAAATCAGATCAAGTTCGTTTTCTTTGGAAACAAACTCTATAAATGCAAACCCGCATAGCTCCAAAGGGTTGTCTAAAATATCCATCTTATTCCGTCCTCATTATCGATTTTTACCGAATCCACTCATTGGATCGCTTTAGATTTTTAAACATAGAATGCTACAGAGCCTATAAAGGGCTAAGGAATAGGCATCACCAATACAATCAACCAATTTAAAATTGTATCGGGGTAGCACCCTAGGTTTAAAAGACGATTGCGCTCAAAGGAAATTATTGAAACTCAAAATCGCCGTCCTGCTTCATTTTTTTAACGACGTATCGTCCAACCGATACTGCGTTATATGAATGAGCATACTAAACCCAATTTAATTATGCAATACATAATTAAATTATGAATTTTGTAATAATGATGGCTGTATTTATACTTTTGCACCAAAAAGACGCATATTAACTGGAGTCAATCAAAAAAACCACACGACTGGGTGTGGTTTGCAAAGTGATGCTTGATTTTTTAAGAATTCATTAAGTCGTTTGATTACAGACGTGAAACGTCCAAAAACAAGGTTTCCTTAATTTCCTCCATCACAATATAGCTGTGTGAAGACGCCGAGGAGGGCAGTTTTTTAAGTAGATCGCCGAGCAAACGGCGATAGGCACTCATTTCCTTCAGGCGTGCTTTGACCAGATAATCAAATTCCCCCGAAATCAGATGACACTCCAACACTTCAGGAATCGCCACTAAGTCACGTGCGACCTGATCAAATACATCCCCCGATTTTGCCGATAACTTGATTTCCAGAAAGACCAATAGATTCCGATCGACATACGCCGGATTCAGCCGTGCATGATAACCTGTGATCACGCCATCGCGCTCTAGTCGCTTGACCCGCTCGGAGCAAGGTGTGGTCGATAAATTGACCCGTGAAGCCAGTTCGCTGATGGCAATGCGCCCTTCCTTTTGCAGAATATCTAAAATCTGCCGATCAATCCGGTCTAATGCACGCATAAGAAATTTCCTTTTTTTCGTTTTTTTGCACGACGAATTCTTAAAATTACCTAAATTATAGCGTTTAAATCAGTGAAATTAACTATCTAACCAGAAATATACTAGTGAAATAACCTAATACGGATTGAAGGAACGGACATGCGTGTAATTGTTTTGGGCAGTGGTGTTATTGGTGTGGCTAGCGCTTATTACCTTGCGCAACAAGGCGCGCAGGTTACGGTATTAGACCGCCAGGCGGGGCCAGCAGAAGAAACCAGTTTTGGCAATGCCGGCCAGATTTCACCGGGTTACTCTACCCCGTGGGCAGCGCCAGGCATTCCGTTTAAAGCGGTAAAATGGATGTTTCAACATCATGCACCCTTGGCAATCAATATCGATGGCAGCATGTGGCAGTTACAGTGGATGGCGCAAATGCTTAAAAACTGTAATCCAGCCAGCTATACCACCAACAAAGAACGCATGATGCGTGTGGCTGAATACAGCCGTGACTGCCTCAAAGCATTGCGTGAAACCACAGGTATCGAATATGAGAACCGTGCTAAGGGAACCTTGCAGGTTTTTCGTAGCGAAGCACAATTAGAAGCAGTGCAGCGTGACATTCAGGTGCTAGAAGAATGTGGCGTTGGTTATGCACTACTTGATCGCGAGGGGCTTGCCCAAGTCGAGCCGGCACTTGCACATGCTCAGGATAAACTGGTCGGTGGTTTGCACTTGCCAAATGATGAAACTGGCGACTGTTATTTGTTTACCAATGCGCTGGCCAACAAAGCCAAAGCACTGGGCGTCGATTTTCAGTTTAATCAGCAGGTCGAAGGCTTGGTGGTCGAAGGCGATAGCATCAAAGGCGTGCGCGTTAATGGTCAAACTCTAACAGCAGATCGTTATGTATTGGCATTTGGTAGTTATTCGCGTGACTTTTTAAAACCGCTTGAACTTAATCTGCCGGTGTATCCAGTCAAAGGGTATTCACTCACAATCCCGATTGTGCAGCCTGAGTTCGCGCCGCAGTCGACCGTACTCGATGAAACCTACAAGATCGCCATTACCCGTTTCGACCAGCGTATTCGTGTGGGAGGGATGGCCGAGCTGAGTGGCTTTAATCTCGGCTTAAATCAAGACCGACGCGCCACGCTTGAGATGGTGACACAAGATTTATTCCCGGGCGGCAATATGGCAGAAGCGTCTTTCTGGACAGGTTTACGCCCAATGACACCAGACAGCACTCCAATTATTGGTGCGACCCGCTTTAAAAATTTATTTCTCAATACCGGACATGGCACTTTGGGTTGGACCATGGCCTGTGGCTCTGGCAAGTTGATCAGTGACATTGTGCTGAACCATCAAACCGATATCAGTACCGAAGGGCTCTCGCTGCAACGTTATTCTAGCGCAGCCTAAGTCCGTGTCTTAAACCTCAGGGAAGATTCACCATGCCACGTCCCATTCATGCCGTTGTGCATCAGGATGCCTTAACACACAATCTTCAGGTTGCCCGAAACGCCACGCCAGACAGTCAGGTCTTTGCCGTGGTTAAGGCCAATGCTTATGGTCATGGTATCGAACGCGTATATCCGGCCTTAAGCGCCGCCGATGGTTTTGCACTACTTGATCTTGCCGAAGCCAAACGCATTCGGGCGTTGGGCTGGACCGGGCCAATATTGTTACTGGAAGGTGTGTTTTCACCGCAAGATTTATACGATTGCACGCAAGATCAGCTCAGCTTTACCGTACATCACCTGAGCCAGATTGAATGGATCGAGCGTCATCCTGCGCCAGCGCAGTTTCATGTTTATTTAAAAATGAACAGCGGCATGAACCGTTTGGGCTTTCAGCCTGCGGCGTATCGCGAAGCGTGGCAGCGCCTGCATGCATTACCGCAGGTGGCCAGTATCACGCACATGACGCACTTTTCCGATGCAGATGGCAATCGTTTTGGCGAATCTGGTATTAACTATCAGCAACGTATTTTTGAACAAACGGTTGAGGGGCTTGCGGGCCCACGATCGGTGAGTAACAGTGCCGCGATTCTACGCCATCCATTGCACTCCGATGTTGTCCGTAGCGGCATCATGCTCTATGGCAGCGCACCAGATTATCCGGCACATTCAATCGACCATTGGAGACTTAAGCCCACGATGAGCCTACGTAGTGAGTTGCTGGCCATTCAAGATTTACAGCCCAATGACACTGTGGGGTACGGCTCAAGCTTTATGGCAGACCGCCCACTCAAGATCGGTATTGTGGCTTGTGGTTATGCCGATGGTTATCAACGTATATCGCCAACAGGTACGCCTATTCTGGTAGATGGCGTGCGTACCCGTACCGTTGGTCGCGTCAGTATGGACATGCTGGCAGTCGATTTGACGCCTGTACCACAGGCTGCTGTGGGAAGTGAGGTGGTGCTGTGGGGCAGGTCTAAAACTGGTGCAACTTTATCCATCGATGAAGTGGCAGTGGCTTCGGGCACCGTAGGTTATGAACTCATGTGTGCTGTGACGGCACGCGTTCCATTTATTATACAAACATAAGGATATAGGCATGTCGAACAGCGATATTCAGCGCATCAATACCACCGCGGTAATGAGTGCTGTCACCATTTTTAATGGCGTAGTGTATCTCTCTGGTCAGGTTCCGAAGCAGACCGAGCAAGGGATTGAAGGGCAAACCCGAGAAATTCTGGCAACCATCGATGCTTTGTTGGCCGCAGCCCATACCGACAAATCCCGTCTGCTTTCTGCGCAACTGTTTTTAAAGCATCTTGATGATTTTCAACAGGTGAATACAATCTGGACCGAATGGCTCGATGGACTGGCCACACCCGCACGGGCCACCATTCAGGCCGATCTGGTCAATCCAGACTGGCTCATCGAAATTGCCGTGATTGCGGCACAAGCTTAATTTTATATCCGCCAGTACATTCGTGTGCTGGCGTTGACAATTTAAGACCCGTATTTCCCTTTATGTTGAAGTGAATGACGGGCACAAGGAGCGTTAGATCCCGCTGTTTTCAGTATTTTTGTGAGGCGATCCCAAACAAAAGGAAAAATGGCTGGGTTTAAAAGAGGAAATTCAAAAAGGATGTGACCTTATGACTACAGGACGTCATCGCGACGCTGAGCATGTACCCCATGAGCTTCAGCGCAAACTGTCGAATCGTCATTTACAATTGATTGCGATTGGCGGTGCCATTGGAACAGGCCTCTTTATGGGATCAGGGAAAACGATCTCGCTGGCAGGGCCTTCTATTTTATATATTTACATGATCATTGGCGTCATGTTCTTTTTTTTAATGCGTGCCATGGGCGAATTGTTACTGGCGAATCTGCATTATAAGTCTTTTGTCGATATGGCGCATGATCTGCTCGGTCCGGGCGCTGGCTATTATCTGGGCTGGACCTACTGGTTAGGCTGGGTACTGGTCGGAATCGCCGATCTGGCTGCCATTATCAACTATTTAAGTTTCTGGTTACCCGATGGGACCACCTTTACGCCAATGGGGCAGGCACTCATTAGCGCAGCATGTGTATTTTTGGTGCTCGGGCTGAATCTGTTAACCGTGCGCCTGTTTGGTGAAATCGAATTCTGGTTTGCCTTGATTAAGATTCTGGCGATTGTCGGATTGATCGGCGTCGGTGGCTACATGGTGTTTAGCCATTTTCATTCTCCTGCCGGCGCTGTGGCATCAATCAGTAATGTCTGGTCCGCAGGGGGAATGTTTCCTAAAGGCGTTGAAGGTTTCTTGGCTGGCTTTCAAATTGCAGTTTTTGCTTTTGTTGGGGTCGAGCTGGTCGGTACGACTGCCGCAGAAACCAAAGATCCTGAAAAAAATCTTCCCAAAGCCATCAATGCCATCCCAATCCGCATTATTTTATTTTACGTATTGGCATTGTTTGTGGTGATGTCGGTGACGCCTTGGAATCAGATCAGTGCCAATAAAAGCCCATTTGTAGAACTGTTTTTGTACGCAGGTATTCCGACTTCTGCCATCATCATGAATCTGGTGGTGTTGTCTTCGGTGATGTCCTCGATGAACAGCGGTGTGTTTTCGACCAGCCGTATGTTGTTTGGTTTATCACGTGATGGTCAAGCCCCTAAGGCATTTGCACAGTTATCGCGCCGTGCAGTACCGGCCAATGGCTTACTGTTTTCCTGCCTCTTTATTATGGCAGGTGCCGCGTTGCAATATTTTGTGCCCAATACCATGGAGGCCTTTACGCTGGCCAGTTCACTTTGCGTGATCTTGTTTATTAGCGTATGGAGCATGATCATGGTGTGCTACTTGCGTTATCGTAAGCTGCGCCCTGAGTTGCATGCCCAATCGACGTTTAAGATGCCAGGCGGTATTTTGATGTCGTATGTGGTTTTGGGCTTTTTGATGTTTACGCTGGTGATTCTGGCATTAGAGCCCGATACCCTTAAAGCCCTTTACGTGAGTCCGCTCTGGTTGATTATTTTGGGCTTTACTTATCAGTTTATGTATAAGCCTCGCGTGAAACGTTTGATGCAAAATTAAAAGAAATGATCCATTGAAGAGCATCGTCTGGCGTATGCTCTTCAATGTTTTACTAAAAAAATAAAGATAAGCGACAATAAACACAATATTTAAAATCGATAAAAATCCATAGAAATTTTGCGTTACATGTGAATTAATTAACTTTTTTGATTCAGATTGAGAGCTTGTCGTTTTCCCTGCGGATATCAACCGAAAGCTTCAAACATCCAAATCAACTGAGCCAAAAATTGTAGCGCTAGATGTCTCAAATAGCACATATCCAAAGCGAACATTACAAGCCTTATAAATTTAAAATCTTATTTTTTGAAGGTATCTAAATAGATAAATTATTGATCAAACAGTAAAATTTAATACTAAACTCATTGTAAAAAATCAGCATTACCGAAAGATAATAGATGTGATTATTTTTTAACCATTCCATCTTGGTGAATTTGTACGAAAAAATATTGATGACTCAATGAGATTATTTAAAGAATTAAAATAAGATTTATTTTTTTAAAAAATTGGAGTATGAATAAATAGAAATTTTAATTATGTTATATTATAACATAATAATATGATGAAATTTAAAATGAAAATAAAAGTGGAAATATAAAATTAAGAATAAAGATATTTATCATTCAAAAATAATTAATTTTGTCAAATAATATAAACGCTATAAATAATAAACTTCAATTGTAAATGATTTCCATTTAAATTATTTTTTGTTCGTTAGGCTGATATTTTTTATACTAAGAAAAAATTTAAAATCTTAAGTAAAAACTAAGAAATAATAAAATTTACATAAATTAATCATGAAGTGAGAATTATTTTAATATTATTATCTTTATAATTAATGTTAATTTTCAAGTAATATTTGATTTTAAATATCATGATTTGTTTTATTTTTACCTTTAAAATTCAATAAAAAACAACTATTTAAATT
>NZ_JVOR01000011.1:0-2329 GCF_001054715.1 Acinetobacter sp. 243_ASPC
GTAAAAAGCATCATTATTTATTCGAGTGTAGCATGAATTCGAATCCGTGCTAAAATTCAGAATGCGCACTTAGTAGTTTCTCTCTATCGAGTAGAAACCTAAGTACGACAAAGGGTAAACCCTCTGTACTCCCAACAGCAAAAGCAAAGGCAAAAGCGACAATGGCAAGTTATCATTTATCGGTCAAGGTTGGCGCAAAAGGTAAGGCTGCTGCTCATGCGGAATACATTGAGCGAGAGGGAGAATACAAACTTAAAAATAAAGAAAAATTAGAAGCCGTTGAACATGGCAATATGCCTGAATGGGCACAAGATAATCCCAATATATTTTGGCAATGTGCCGATGAATATGAACGAAAGAATGGTAGTACCTACCGTGAAATCGAAATAGCACTACCCAGGGAACTGACACCGCAACAGCGTAAAGAGTTGGTTCAAACTTTTGTTGAACATGAGCTGGGCGAACAACATGCCTATACATGGGCGATTCATACGCCAAAGGCAAGCATTGAGGGGGGAGAACAACCTCATGCTCATATTATGTATAGCGAACGCTTACAGGACGGAATTAACCGCAGTCCTGACCAATTTTTTAAACGCTATAACAGTAAAAACCCTGAGCGTGGCGGTTGTCAGAAGTCTAATATCGCTAAAACTGCAGAACAGAGAAAAACCGAGCTTGTAGAGTTGCGTGAACGCTTTGCCAATCTTCAAAATGCCTATTTAGAAAAATACGGACATGCAGATCGCGTCGATCATCGCAGCCTTGCCGATCAAGGTATTGAGCGTAGCCCTGAAAAACATTTAGGGTGGAAAGGTAGTCAGAATCAGCAATTCAAAGATTTGGTGCTTGAATATCGAGAAGCTAATCAGACCTTTCAAACACATATTGATTATTTACCTAAATACCTTGCGAACCTAGACCAAGAACAGCAACGAGCAAAACCGAAGCCATTAACTGATGAACAAAAGCGGGAAATTGTTAATCAAAAAATAGGGGAAGCCAAGCAGACCACCTCTGAATACAATGCTTTTCTTGAAAAATATAGAACCCAATACATTGAGAATACGATTAAAAATGAGTTGAAAAAGTACCAAAAACAGGGAGCTGAGATCCGAACCAAGATTGAAGAACTAGATAAAAATAAGCCGATGTTCTTTGGGAAAAAGGCTTGGACAGAAAAGCGTGAGAATCTAGTCAGAGAATATCGTGAAATCCATCATTTGCATGACCATACTAAGACCGAAAAAAAGACTCAATACCTTTATGATCAACGTTTCGGGCGTGAAGCTGCTATCAATCATATTGATAAAAATCATCCTGATTTAAGTCAAAAATATACCAAAGCCCAAGAGTTTTTAAAGGCACTGGAGCAGGTTAGACAACAGCAAAAGCAACAAGAACGAGCGCAACAGAAAGATAAATCAAAGGGTAAGGATTTAGAAATTGATTTTTAGTCATCACTAAAAACTTGTATAGCTTTTTATAACTGATAGCCAGATGATTCCTGTTATAAATAGAACCCAAGCTAGCCAAAGGATATGGCCAATAAAAACAATTAAATTGAAATCTTTTTTAAAATAATCTTTATCAAAAAAAGCTCGTAAAGTGCGCCAACAAATATGAATTGCCCCAATACCTAGAATTGGCATTGTTATATATTGGAAAATTGGTTGCCCTATCATGCCTACTAATGAATTTTTAGAAGCAAAACCACTTAAAACAGATATACCAATGAGAATGGCAAAAAGGATGAAAATTTTATTTCCGAAATCTTCTTTATTAAATTTAATCATGACTAAGTTTTACCAAGTCATTTTTTTGAAGATATTTCATAATTAATTTTAACAATTCCCGCTGTTTCTTACTTCTTCTTACAGGCTTATTTGCAATTAGAAAGACATCAATATGTCCAAGTTCTATATGGTATGGATTGTCTGTCACTTCTAAAATAATAGGAAAGATCCCATGATCACCTGAAAACACAGCAATACAATTCTTATCTTCATATTTAGGCGTGATCATCACATCAAAATCTATATGGGTATAAGAATCTTCAGGATGGGGCAAATTTGTATTGATATAAATTTCTAAGAATCTTTTTATAAAAGCATTTTTATTCATTGGGCCATCCTATCCTTTAAAACCAGCTTTTTCTAAAATTGAATAAAGTTCTCGAAATTTTTCAGGCTGTAAAAGCATTTCAGCAATACGGATAGCAAATTGCTCATAGCTTTCGGTGCCTTGCGAATACTTAGACATTTCAGGCATTTCAGACATTTTATTGGCAAATAAAAAACGTTGAGCATCTGTCATTTTGATAAAGAAA
>NZ_JVOR01000012.1:0-52217 GCF_001054715.1 Acinetobacter sp. 243_ASPC
TGGATGTGCATTCTACACCATCCCCATTCCTTTACAACCCCTTTTTTAAATTATTTGCCATGATCGTTTGTTTTTAAAACAAAATCGGCTTTTTTGAACAAACAGCAGGCGATTTTAATCATCTGCTGCTGTTTATGTGTGCATGAACACATACTGAATATGTGGATCGAAGCGATAAATATTGGATTTAAAGCGGACGATCAATGAATTGCTGCGTACTGTATTGCGCTGTCGCCAATTTATTTAGGGTTGGGCGTACATCATGGTTGCGTTTTAAATACTGTAAAAATGCATCGGCATATTCAAGCCCCACATCAATTCGATGTTCGCCTTTAATCGTAGCCAGTGTGTGGTAATAATCTGAACCATTGGCGAGAAAGTCTAAAGTAACTACACGATAGCGCTGCTCCATGTGTAATGGCGTATAGTGCCCTGACGGCGTTTGTAACTCTAGATTACCAATACGTTCGCCCTTATTCTGATTCATATCGACTGTCCAGCGTAGGCCAGCACTATATGGATAGCTTCCCGTGTTGTTAAGGCGAATAACTGCATCTAGTGCATCTTCTAGTGCTGCCTTGATTTCACTTCCGCGCATAATGAGCTGCACTAAAGTGCTGTTATACGGCAGAACCTGATAGACCTTTGCCACGCTTATTTCGCCTCGATCAAGATCGGTCCGTACTCCGCCACCATTTAATAAAGACAGGTCTGCAGCAAAATAGCTTTTACCTTGCTGTAAAAACGCTTCTGCAACCAGTTGTTGAATATCACCCCCATATTGGTTCACGTGCGCATCTTGGTTACAGATATCGCCAAGTCCTGAGCGGTTGATATCACGCTGTGTTCCCGGCACACGGCGCAGGCAAAAAATCTCATCGGCATAAGCCACCAAGCTTTGGCTAAATTCAGTTTTCTTTTCGCGATAGGGCTTTAAAATAGACAGCGCCATCGCATCGGGCTGTATCACACGAAAGGCTGGAGCACGCTGCATTAACGTCTCACCGAGTTGCGTTTGTTGTTGTGTCGTCAGTGGAGCAAGACCACGCTGTTTAGTCTGAAAATCATTGCCAATCAATATATGCGGCGTACCTTGGCAGGATTTAACCCGCCCCTGCGCATCAAAGTTGACGTTCAGCTCCCCAACCACATAGCTATATTGCCACGCCTGTACGATACAAACCGGATCACCATCACCATTGCGAAGCTGCGTTGGATAGGGTGCCTCTGGTGTAATGCCATAGCGACTCAGTTCACTTGGTCCCAATAGGGTATGCGAATCTCCTCCTACGATCACATCGACGCCGCGTAACTGTGTCGCCAGCACTTTATCCATTTCAAAACCAACATGGCTTTGTAAAATAATCTTATTAATACCGGCTTGCCGTAAATGGTCTATTTCCTGCTGTGCGCTGCTGAGCTCATCTAGAAATAACGTGTCGGCATTGGGCTGCGATGCATTCTTGGTTTTTTGTGCAATGGTGAGTGCAACAAGGCCAATTTTTTGCCCCTGTGTTTCAATTACAGTCGATTTCTGTACACGACTGCTTTGGTACAATACCGAAGAAGGACCAAACTGAACATTTGCAGACAAAACGGCTGTTGGCTTAGCACATTGCCCCCGATCCAACGCATCGATAAACGTTTTCAGGCCTTCATCTTTACCATCAAACTCATGATTGCCAATAGTAAAGGCATCAAAACAAACGGTATTCATCAAGTCCGCATCGGCTTGACCCTTACTCAGGGTGTAATATAGATCCCCTGTGGTGGCATCACCTGCGTGCAGTTTCAGTTGTGGTTCAGTTTTTGTTTCGAGCTGTTTGATCAATGCCGCGACACGTGCAAACCCGCCACGACTCACGGTATAGGTTGTACTTTGTCCTTGATCGTTGTCGATGCTGAGTTCCATCTGTTCTTCATCTAAATGTGAATGATGGTCATTGATATGCAAAATTTTAAGTGTGCTAGGTGCTGTGGGTGTGGTTGATGTTGTCGCATCAGATGAATGCTGATCACGGCAGCCGACCACTCCTAAACACATGGTGAAGGCAAGCGAAATAGAAAGCGAAGATTTTGCAGTATAGGAAATCGACTGCACATATGAAGATAAGTTGGGCATAGTTTTAACTTTTATCGATAATCAATGTGTTATGAAGACATGATCCTGTAATGAATCAGGATTCTGTTTTTATTATGCAATTCTGACACCATTTTTTAACAATGTTTTTAATTTAACTTCACAATAATAATGATTATTTGAATTTAATAATTTACTTAAAGCTATATTGTTGAAAAGGCCCAGATCATTCTGATCTGAGCCACTATTTAATGGGTGATCTGGATATAGAGTTAGAATGGACAGCGTACGTCGACTACTTCTCGAATCATCTGCTGTTTACCTTTGTAACTTTCTTCTAAGAAAAACAGTTTCGCGCGCTGTGGTAAGCGTGCAAGTACCATACTAAATAATTGATAATTTTCTGCTATATCGAGCTTATCTAAATAATAATGCGCGAGATGATAGTCTTGCTGTTCGATTGAGTCTGGAGAGGTATTGAATAGGAATGTGATAAGCCAGTTGAGATGTTGTTGATCAAAGCCCATGCTGGTCGCTCCTCTTGGTTTTTAATTATCAAAGTCATGTCAAAGTTAAAATGAAGATGTATAGATTAAAATGTCGATGGCTCAATCGATGCGATATATTTATTTGTGGTATTTGGCCTCCTGTGAGCTAATCAATCTAAATCAAAAGCGTGTAATTTTAAAAAATATCGAATAAACGTCGTTGGGTGAATTGCTAGAATAGATTGGTACGCAGTTTCATCTTGTGGGTGTTGTTCACTTCTTTATTAACTTAATTTTGCCGATCTGTGTAGCTTTAATCACCATTCAACTACAACCGTTTTAAAATAATTACAATCGCTCAAACACGATCAGTTTTACAGGCTTAATTTTAATATGCGTTTGTGTCACTGTTTCCACTTTTATAGCATAAATTGATCTGCTTAGAAGTGCCGTGAAGGGTTATTTTTTTAGTTTTTAAATCCATAGCGTGGCACCGTAAAATCGACAAAAAAAGCAGATCCTAAGATCTGCTTTTGTATATGCTTAAATTAAATTAGTCGATAAAGGTGACTTGAGCGATGGCCTTTTTACCTGCCTGAATCAGATAGGTTTTATTTTCTTTGACCGAGAAATTTGCATCAACCACCTGCCAATCGACTTTAACGGCTCCACGTGAAACAGCGTCTTTTGCCTGTGCAGCATTTTTGGTGAGCCCAGCTAAACGCACAATCGAAGCGATAAAGATTTCTCCACCGAATTCGCCACGTGAAATCGTAACTTCCGGCGTGCCTTCAGGAATTTCACCTTCTGTGATGATATTGCCTGCACCTTTGTGGGCATTGGCAGCAGCATCTGCATCATGGAAGCGCTCCACCATCTCGAGTGCCAAGATTTTTTTCAAATCTTGCGGGTTACGGCCATTGGCCATTTCATCGAGTAAACCCTGAATCTCTTCAAGTGATTTAAAGCTGAGTAGTTCAAAATAGCGCTCGATTAGGGTATCTGGCATAGAAAGGACTTTTTGATACATCGCACCCGGCGCATCAAATACCCCAATATAGTTACCCAGTGATTTAGACATTTTGTTGACACCGTCCAAACCTTCTAGAATCGGCACCGTAATACACACTTGCGATTCTTGACCGTAGCGTCCTTGCAGAGTACGCCCCATCAGTAAGTTAAAGGTTTGATCGGTACCCCCCAACTCGACATCGGCTTCAAGCGCAATAGAGTCATAACCTTGTACCAAAGGATACAAAAATTCATGAATGGCAATCGGTTGGTGATTGTTGTAACGCTTGGTGAAATCGTCACGTTCAAGCATGCGTGAAACAGTTTGCTGGCTGGCCAGCTGAATCAGATCTGCCGCAGTACGCTGGTTAAACCACTCCGAGTTAAAGCGAACCTTGGTTTTGTTTGGATCAAGAATTTTAAAGACCTGTTCTTGATAAGTTTTGGCATTGGCCTCGACCTGCTCACGAGTAAGTGGCGGACGCGTCGCACTTTTTCCGGTTGGATCGCCAATCATGGCAGTATAATCGCCAATCAGGAACGTGACCTCGTGGCCCAGATCTTGAAATGCTTTTAATTTGTTGATTAGAACCGTGTGACCCAAATGCAAATCTGGTGCAGTTGGATCGAACCCTGCTTTGATTCGCAGTGGGCGATTTTCTTTGAGTTTCTTGAGCAGATCCTCTTCAGAAATAATTTCATGAGTGCCTCGTTGAATGAGGGCAAGCTGTTCTTCAGCAGGCAAGAAATTTGACATCACAAAACCTAAACACATCAGTTATTCAATTTGTGCGATATACTAACACTTTTTCAGCATATTGCAGGCGAAGTTGCTCATGACAGCGATCTATATTGGGGTAATGACCGGCACCAGCATGGACGGTGTCGATTTTGTTGCTGCTTCATTTGATCCCCTTTATCTACATGCGACCCTGACACTGCCTTTTGATCCAGAGTTACGTGATGAACTGATGGCACTTACACTGCCCGACGACAACGAAATAGATCGTATGGGTAAAGCCGATGTAGCACTGGCGACCATGATTGGACATGGTATCAATACGCTGATTGAAAAAAATCATTTAGATCGGAGTCAAATCAAGGCGATTGGCTCACACGGGCAAACCATTCGGCATCGGCCTGAACATGGCTTTACCCTACAGATTGGTGATCCGAATATTATTACTGAGATCACCCAGATTCCCGTGATTTCAGATTTTCGCCGGCGTGATATGGCAGCCGGAGGCCAAGGGGCGCCTTTAGTTCCAGCTTTTCATCAGGCAGTGTTCCAGCATCCTACCATTCATCGGGTGATTTTAAATTTAGGTGGCATTGCCAACGTCAGCTTATTGCCAGCAGGAAATCCGAATGGGGTGTATGGTTTCGATACTGGCCCAGCCAATATTTTGATGGATGCCTGGTGCGAGCGCTATACCGGACATCCATTTGACGAAAATGGCAATTGGGCCGCTTATGGTCAACCTATTCGCGGTTTGCTCGAGCGTTTACAAGCCCATGCCTTTTTCTCAAAAGAGCCACCCAAAAGTACAGGCCGGGAAGATTTCAATCTGGACTGGCTTGACGATCAACTGGCCGATTGGCGTAATGACGAACTTGAATATCAGGAGCTTGAAGACACGCCAGAAAATGTTCAGGCCACCTTACTCAAGCTCACCACCCGAGCCATCAAAAAAGCCATTTATCGTTCAGATTTAGATACGGGTGAAGTGTATGTCTGTGGTGGTGGAGCATACAACTCGCATCTTTTAGAACAGTTGCGCTGGCGTTTGCGCAAGCACCACTGGTCGGTACAAAGCACCAGTGTACTTGGACTCTCGCCAACGTGGGTCGAGGCCACTGCATTTGCATGGCTGGCCATGCGCTTTATGCATCAGCAAGCGGGGAACTTACCCTCAGTGACGGGTGCAGAGGGCTTTCGTGTACTGGGAAGCATCACCCAGCGTTAAACCCGATCGCATAAAAAAATCCCCGTATTGGGGATTTTTTTATGCTGAATCTGGATTGGTTTAAATTGAAAACGATGATCCGCAACCACATGTAGTAGTCGCATTCGGATTTTGTACAATAAAGCGTGACCCTTCTAGTCCTTCAATATAGTCGACCACCGAGCCAACCAAGTACTGATAACTTAGCGAGTCGACCAGCATTTTGACATCGCCATTTACAAATTCGGCATCGTCTTCATTTGGGCTGTCGGCAAAATTAAAGCCATACGAGAAGCCCGAACATCCTCCACCGGTAACGTAAACGCGCAACATGAGATCCTGATTGCCTTCGCTGTCGCGGAGTTGGCGCACTTTATTTGCAGCATTATCAGTGATAACAAGAGCTTGAGCATTCATGACAGGTGTTCCTCAGACTAGATTCAGACATCATCTTTAAAGCATGTGACAGTATAACATATTCAATATGGGGACTGTCTTTGAAGTTTAAACTATATTCTTGCTGCGATGCTATCCTGATCATGCGGGCTTAAGAGCTATAGTTTTCGTCTTGCAAACCACATTCAAAGTTGGCGCGATCTTCTTTACAGCGAAATTGCCATAACAGCTTCATCATGCGTTTATCGTAAATGCCGCGTTTGGTAAGATTTATACGCGCCTCTCGCATCATTTTTTGATAACCCGGTTTGTCGGCAGCAGGCACGTCCATCCAGTATTTTTGTGGAATATCGGCTTTCATCTTGCCCAAAATACCAAATGCACGCGGTAACTGCCCTTTTACCCATTCTCGAGATTTTTGGCCAAAGCCATCAGGAAACTTATCTTTACGAATAATAATGTTTCCGGTTACTTGCAAGATCGGATAATTCACAATTGCGCCCGTGCTGCCAAGCCCCTTGTGTAGCTCAAGTGGTTTAAAGGCCGCCGCTGGGGCGCCAATAATATCCACTTGATGGTTATTGAATTTTGCACCAAAGTTGGTGACATCTGCACTCACCGCCTGCGCACCAATTTGCTGCACCATAATTTTTTGAGCTTCGTCATAATCGAGCACTGCAATTTTTTTGCCTGCAGCTTTGGCAACGGTATTGATACTACGGTCATTGACCAGCAAGTACGCATCACCAACAGGAATCACCCCAGCGACTTCATATTGACCATTCACCATGTATTTGGCGAAGGTCGGGCTGGCGAGTCCCTGCATGATTTTAACTGCCAGCTTTAAATCTGTAATTGCCCCAATGGCATCGAGCGAGCCGGTAAACCCGTTAAATTGGCGCCCACGCATGCCGGTAATACTGACCGCATCACACTTGCCGGCCTTAAAATCATCTGCAATCACGGCTTCATTCTGCGCGACTCGAAGTTCAATATCGGCACCCCAGCTTTTAGCTGCCAGTTGGTAATCTTTCATTAGGTTGTATACATCGCCATTTTTTCCAACCAAGTCGAACACACAGACGGTTTGTTTAGCATTTGCTGCACTGGCACCAGTCATAACGAGGGCTGCACAGAAGGTTTTGGAGATCCAGTTCATCATCATGTCCTTTGATGGTGTTATTGATTGCTCAAGACGATTCGGTTTTATAGTCATATCTTAAGCGGTTGTTGTTATCTGATCGACACGGTGCAGGCAGATATGGCACAAATTCAAATATGCGCACGGCACTGGGTCATGATTTAGCTTAGCGTTTCTGTTATGTGAAACAATGGCTGAAATGACAGCAAAAAATACATAAAAAAAAGCCCGGAAATTTCCGGACTTTCTTTTTTAAATCAAGCTTATTCGCCAGGCATTGCACATTCGAAATTGGCTTTATCAACCGAACAACGTGCTTTTTTCAATACCGACATCATTTCGGCATCGTAAATACCCCGTTTGGTGAGATCCATACGGCCATCACGTAAAAGTTTCTGATATTTCAGCTTGTCATCGGCGTTTAGATTCATTTTGTACTTGGCTGGAATTTCAGCTTCTAAACGATTGATCATGGCAAAGCTCTTCGGTAAGCGTTTAACAAACCAGTCACGTGATTTTTGTCCAAAGCCTTGCGGGAATTGATCTGGGCGAATCACCAAATCGGCAGTCACCTGAAGAACCGGGAAGTTCCACATCACCCCGTTTGCACCCAAACCTTTTTGTAGCTCTAATGGCTTATACGCATAGGCTGGGGCACCAATAATATCGACCTGACCATTGTTAAATTTAGCCGCGAAGTTTGAAATATCGGAAATTACCGCCTGTGCTCCTACACGCTGCACCATAATTTTTTGTGCATCGTCATAACCGAGTACCGCGAATTTTTTACCCGCTGCTTTTTCAATCGAGTTAATGTTTTTATCACGGACAAAAATGAAAGCCGAACCTAATGGTGAAATACCAGCCACTTCATATTTTTTACCACCCAGATTGGTGGTCATTTTGGCGGCATTACGACCATCGAGTACATAGCTGATTGCACGCTGGGCAATCTGGTTATTCGGAACACCGCCTAGTGAATCGATTGAACCAGCAAACTTATTGTACGGACGCGCACGCATGGCGGTCATGGCCACGGCATCACATTTGCCGGCTTTGAAATCGTTGTCTGCAACGGCTTCATCCTGACGCGGCACCAAATTGATATCGGCGCCCCAGCCTTTGGCAGCCAAAGCCCATTCTTCCATCATTTTGTATGATTCACCCGATTTACCCAGTAAATCGAAGACACAGACATCGACCTTTGCAGCTTGTGCTGTTGCAGATAGGCCACAAATTGACGCAGCGGTGAGCGCGAGTGCAATTTTCTTCATCTTATGATTCCTTTAATTGACTTTTTTTAGTTCAGGGTATCCTTTCACCCCAAATATTAATGTTGTTGTCTAAAAAAAAATAGAGCTTTTACTCCATTTTTTTGTGGCAAAATGAATCGTTTTACGAATTAATCGTGTTTTGTCGCACATTTTTTATTCATATTGTTTCATTGTCATATTATTCATTTTCTTTAATTATTTGTTTTTTAATGGATAAATAAATTATTTGATCATTTCGATTCTTTTTTCCTATGGACTGCCGAGTCACCTTTTGACTTTAAACGATCTCGCGTATTGTTGTCGAGATGAAATTTTTGTCTTCATCTGCGGATGTCTTTAGAATAGCGCTACTGTTTTCTGCATAGCGTCACTTTCTCCATGATTCAACTTGATCAATTTTCAGTTCGCCGTGGCGGACGCGTCTTATTTCAAAAAGCTTCAATGCAATTGCATCCGGGCTGGAAAATTGGTCTCACGGGGGTCAACGGGGCTGGAAAATCCACCCTGTTTGCTGCGTTGTTAGGTGGCATAGAATCGGACAGCGGCAGTTTAACCCGCCCGAATGTCTGGACTGTGGCGCACATGGCACAGGAAATTCAAGCATTAAACATGAAAGCGATCGATTTCGTGTTGTCGGGTGATGAAGAATACTGGACTATTCAGCACCAACTCGAGCATCCAGATCAACTGAGTAACGACGAGCTGGCACACCTATACAGTCGTTTTGATGAAATTAACGGTTATGCAGCCGCGGCCAAGGCATCCCAGCTTATGGCCGGTTTAGGATTTTTCGACTATCAGTCACAATACGATGTCGCAAGCTTTTCAGGCGGTTGGCGAATGCGCTTGAATCTGGCACGTACACTGATGAGTCGCTCAGATTTACTCCTGCTCGACGAACCAACCAACCACTTAGACTTAGACGCGATTTTGTGGCTGGAAGACTGGCTCAAGGCGTACGAAGGCACCTTGGTGTTGATTTCGCATGACCGTGATTTCCTCGATGCAATTACCGATCATATTCTGCATATCGAAAATCAACAGCTCACGCTATACACCGGTAATTACTCCACCTTTGAAACCACACGTGCAGAACGTCTCGCGCAACAACAACAGGCTTTTGAAAAGCAGCAAGAAACTCGCGCACATCTACAAAAATATATCGATCGTTTTAAAGCACAAGCCACCAAAGCTCGTCAGGCACAAAGCCGTATTAAGCAGTTAGAGCGAATGCAAGAACTGGCACCTGCCCATGTAGATACGCCGTTTACCTTTAGCTTTCGAGAGCCATCGAAAATGAGTTCACCACTGCTGGCACTTGAACACGCCGATATTGGTTATGGCGATAAATTGATTGTGACCAATGTCAATTTACAAATTACCCCGACCAGCCGGATTGGTCTACTGGGTATGAATGGTGCCGGAAAATCGACGCTGATCAAATCGCTGGTGGGTGATTTGGCGCTATTGCGGGGCACACGTTATGCCTCAGAGCTGCTCAATATCGGTTATTTTGCCCAGCATCAAATGGATGCCCTAGACGGTGCAGCCAGCCCAATGTTGCAATTGTCTCGTATTGCGGATAAAAAAATCAGTGAAGCTACACTGCGCGCATTTCTAGGCAGTTTTGGGTTTAGTGGTGAACGTATGGATACGCCGAGTGAGAGTTTTTCAGGCGGTGAGCGTGCGCGTCTGGCATTGGCATTGATTGTATGGCAGCGCCCTAATGTATTGATTTTGGACGAACCTACCAACCATTTGGATCTGGATATGCGTCATGCACTGACCATGGCATTACAGGACTTTGAAGGTGCCGTGGTGCTGGTGTCGCACGAGCGTCAATTGATTGCCAGTGTATGTGATGAATTGATTTTGGTTCATGCAGGCAATAGTCGTGATTTTGATGGGGATTTACATGATTATGCCGACTGGCTTCGTCAGGCTCGTAATGATCTGATGAAACAAGGTCAACAGCCGGCAGCGCCAGTTCAATCCAAAGTTGAGGCACAACCGGTCATTTCAAAACTGGACAAAGAAGCACAGCGTAAAGAAGCTGCAAAACGTCGTGAACAGACGCGTCCGATTCGAAAAAATATTGAGAAGCTTGAAAGCCAGATCGGTCGCTTGCAGCCGCGTTTGGCTGAAATTGAAATCGCACTGGGCGATAGCTCAATTTACGATGCAGCACGTAAAGATGAGTTACTTAAGCTCATGAACGAGCAAACCGAGCTTAAACAACAGCTTGAACAGGCGGAAGAACAAATGCTCGGGCTCATGATGGAGCTGGAAGAACTGGAAAGTTCCTTTGATTAAGCCAAGCACACTGAAATAAAAAAAGGCGCCTTGAGGCGCCTTTTTTTATTGAGCATTAAGCATCGATATCGGCATTTAATGCATTTTCTTCGATAAACGCACGACGCGGTTCTACGTCATCACCCATCAAACAGCTAAACATACGATCTGCTTCAATGGCATCATCGATGGTCACTTGCAGCATATGACGGTTTTCTGGGTCCATAGTGGTTTCCCATAACTGCTCGGCATTCATCTCGCCCAATCCTTTGTAGCGCTGAATCATCATGCCACGACGCGAGTCTTGCAAAATTTGCTGCCACACCTGATGGAAATTACTCACAGGAATGCGTCGCTCGCCTTTTTGCAAATAAGCACCCTCTTCGATCAACTTGAACCAGCTTTTCGAATTTTTTAGCAAACGTGCATATTCGGCTGAATTGAGCAGACCGGCATCGAGCAAGTAATGATGCGGTAAATTGTGGACATAGACCGTGATACGTGGCCAGCAATGAATCGATTTTTCGCCTGTTGGAGATTCACGTTCAAAGCTTTCCAGACTCACTTCAGGACGCAAGCTTGGCTGTAATTTTGCAATCACTTGGCCAAGTTGCTCAGCCCATTGCTCGACATACGGACGATCATGGCTTTGATCGGCTTTAAATGGCTCTACTTCAAGCAAGCCATCGAGTAAGGTCGCAGGATAACGCTGGGTTAAACGTTGCAAGCTCTTTTGCGATACCTTGTAATCGTCAATTACGCTTGCCAAAGCTTGACCCGTAATGGCTGGTGCATCGGCGCTGATGTGTAAGGCCAAGTCATCGATGGCATTTGAAATCAAGAAGGTTTCGAGTGCATCGTTGTCTTTGAGATACTGCTCTTGCTTGCCTTTTTTGAGCTTATATAAAGGTGGCTGCGCAATATAGATATGACCACGCTCGACCAACTCCGGCATTTGACGAAAGAAGAATGTAAGCAGCAAGGTACGAATATGCGAGCCATCGACATCGGCATCGGTCATGATGATGACTTTGTGATAACGCAACTTATCTGGGTTATATTCTTCGCGGCCAATACCACAGCCCAAGGCCGTAATTAAAGTGCCCACTTCCTGACTTGAAATCATCTTGTCGAAGCGCGCACGTTCCACGTTCAAAATTTTACCTTTGAGCGGCAAAATGGCCTGCATCTTGCGGTTACGACCCTGTTTGGCACTGCCACCTGCCGAGTCACCCTCGACCAGATACAGCTCAGACAATGCAGGATCTTTTTCTTGGCAGTCGGCTAATTTACCCGGCAAACCTGCAATGTCCAACGCACTTTTACGACGCGTCATCTCACGCGCTTTACGCGCCGCATCACGCGCACGCGCCGCATCGATAATTTTTCCTGCAATTGATTTCGCCGCTTGCGGATTTTCCAGCAAATAGGCCGAGAATTCCTTGTTCATGGCTTGCTCAACCGCAGGCTTCACTTCACTTGAAACCAATTTTTCTTTGGTTTGTGATGAAAACTTAGGATCTGGCACTTTAACCGAAATGATGGCAGTCAAACCTTCACGTGCATCGTCACCACTCACACTGACTTTTTCTTTCTTGAGAATATTTTCGCTCTCAAGATAGCTGTTTAATCCACGTGTCAGTGCGGCACGGAAACCTGCCAAATGTGTTCCGCCATCTTTTTGCGGAATATTGTTGGTAAAGCAGCGAACATTTTCCTGATAGCTGTCGTTCCACTGAAGCGCAACTTCAACCCCAATACCGTTATCGGCATCGGCAGTAAAATGAAAGATATCGTTGAGGTGGGTTTTGCCTTCGTTGATGTATTTTACAAACTCTGACAGACCGCCTTCATAAGCATAAATATGCTCAAAGTTCACACGCTCATCACGCAAGACAATTTTTACACCGGCATTTAAGAATGATAACTCTCTTAAACGACGCGCTAAAATCTCGACACTAAAAATAGTTTGGCTAAACGTTTCCGCACTTGGCCAAAAACGCACTGTTGTTCCTGTGGTGGTGGTTTCACCGACCACTTTAAGCGGATATTTCGGATCGCCGTGCTGATATTCCTGCTCATGAATCTGACCCGCGCGATGAATCGTTAGCTGCAATTTGCTAGATAACGCATTCACCACCGACACGCCTACACCGTGTAAGCCACCAGACACTTTATAACTGTTGTCGTCAAACTTACCGCCGGCATGCAAAATGGTCAGAATGACTTCTGCAGCAGAAACCCCTTCTTCTGGGTGAATATCGGTTGGAATTCCACGGCCGTTATCCGAGACACTGACCGATTCATCTTCATGAATGGTGACAATAATTTCGTCACAATGTCCAGCCAATGCTTCATCAATCGCATTATCGACGACTTCAAACACCATGTGGTGCAAGCCAGTCCCATCGTCAGTATCACCAATATACATGCCCGGACGTTTACGAACAGCATCCAACCCACGTAATACCTTGATACTAGAGGAATCATACGCCTTTTCAATTGTTTGTTCTGTTGGAGAGGCAGATTGCGATTCTGAACTCATGGTTTCTCCCTAGCAAAAATTAGGTCTATCCAAAGATGGGTAAAAAATCAACGTGAAACAGCATGAACTTGACCATGGTCAACATTGTATAATTGATAAGAAATAGACAGATCATCTAAATGTTGAGTCACAGCCTGATGATCTAAAGTGGTAATAAAAACTTGACTACCCAATTGGCTCAATCGTTCAATTAAACGTCGTTGCGCGTTACTATCTAATTCTGCTGTCAGATCATCTAATAATACCACAGTTTCCTTATTACTCGCATGTAACATTGCAATCTGTGACAGTTTTAATGCCATCATGAGCAATTTCTTTTGCCCACGTGACAAGACATCATCCGCTGCACCGAGTGGCGTTTTTAAGCGTAAATCGGCACGGTGCGGACCGTATTCGGTGTAGCGTCGTTCAAGGTCTTTTTCATGATAATTGAGCAGATCCTGCCACAGCCCGACCTCAGTATGAAATCCAGGACTGTACTCTAGCTCGATCTCAAGCTCAGGAAGCAAATGCGCAAGATCTTGCTGAAAAAACCCTTTCCAGCGCTCGACTGTGACCAGACGCTGCGAATGCAGCATTTCGCCGTAATCACTGAGCATTTTGTTCCACGGTTCAAGTTCAGCCAGCGTGAGCTGCCGCTTAGTTTTGAGCAGCATATTACGCTGCTTGAGCGCGCGTGAATAATATTGCCAAGCAAAATAAAACTCGGGTTCCACGTGGAACATCAACCAATCGAGTAGTTGTCGACGCGGCTTGGCGCCGTAATCGATAATGTCAGTACTTTGTGGGTCTAGATGTTGTAAAGGCAATAGTTTGGCCAATTGACCTTGAGTGGCTACGGTGTCGCCATTGACCTTGATCAATTGCTCACCCGATGCCAGCTTTTGCATACCAATTTTTTCAGATATCGATTGAGCAAAAACAATGGCATCCTGTGCATCGTGCTGAATATAATGCTTCGGCATATGCGTTCGAAAAGAACGCCCGGTCGCCAAGAGATGTATCGCCTCTAAAATCGAGGTTTTGCCAGAGCCGTTTGCGCCGTAAAAAATATTAAACGGTTGCAATCCACAGAGAGCAACCGTTTTTAAATTGCGCACACGTTCGATGTTTAAACGCGTAATTTGCATCAGCGGATCGGCAGGTTATACGCGCATTGGCATGACCACATAGGTCTGATCAGGATGCGCAGCGTCTTGTACCAAAACCGACTGATTGGCTTCAGTCATACTCATACTCACATCGTCGCCATCTAAAACATTCAGTACTTCGAGTAAATACTGCGCATTAAATGACATTTCGAGTGGCGTATTTTGATACTGAATTGCTAAATCTTCAATCGCTTCATCTTGCTCTGGGTTATTCGCACGCAGTTGTAAAACGTCTGGATTAAAATTCAAAAACACGCCACGCAACTTTTCATTACTCAAGATTGCCACACGCTGCAATGACTGCTTAAAGACATCGTGAGCGATTTGTACATGTTTGTCGCCACCACGTGGAATAACGCGGCGATAATCTGGAAATTTGCCATCAATCAGCTTGGTGGTAAAGCGTACCGTAATCGGATGCTGCTCTTTGTCACGGTTGGCAATATGAATGGTCACATTTAACAGTTCACGGCCAATCAACAGGCTCAGTTGATCATCTTCAATACTTAATAGACGCTGTAACTCGCCCACTGCCTTACGTGGCACAATCGCCTGTACCGCTTGAGTCGCTGTTGAGGACGCCTGAACTTCGCATAAAGCCAAACGATGGCCGTCGGTGGTCACTGCACGTAATTGATTTTGATCAATTTCAAGCAAAGTGCCTGTTAAATAAAAACGTACATCTTGCACCGCCATGGCAAAAGATGTTTTTTCAAATAATCGCTTTAATTCACGCTGAGTCACCTGAACCTGTGTGCCCTGACTGCTTTCTGTGGTCAGCAGTGGATAATCTTCAGCAGGTAAAGTTCCCAGCACAAAGCGGCTATTGCCCGACTTTAAAATACAACGCTGATCTTCAGTAATTTGCAGATCAATCAGTGCCGCAGAAGGAAGAGATTTACAAATATCGACCAGTTTACGTGCTGGAACTGTGGTTTCACCGACTTCAAGGCAAGCTCCCTCTGCCAGTGTGGTGCTAGCCACCAATTCCACTTCCAGATCAGATCCAGTGATGGTCAAAGCCTGCGCATTAGCCTGAATTTTCACATTGGAAAGAATATTCAATGTATGGCGACGCTCCACGGCACCGACCACATGAGAGAGAACATTGAGTAAACTTTCTTTGGCTATTTTTAGTCGCACGTTTTAACCCTTAAACTCAAAAAAACTAAAAAGTATTCTAACCTAAATTGTCTGAAAAGATAGGATGAAAATTGCGATCCGATGTTGACGGTTAACACGATTACGAAATGGCCTGAATCACTTGATCAGGCCATGCAGCGATAAAAAGTGTATGAAGAACATCTAGCTTTGCAACAAACGCAGCAAATTCTTGTAATCTTCATTAAAAATAGGATCGTCCTGCCTTAAGCTCTGCACTTTTTCGCAGGCATGCATGACCGTACTATGATCACGCCCACCAAAAGCCATGCCAATTTCAGGGAAACTGTCGCCGGTGAGTTCACGTGCCAAGCCCATTGCCAACTGACGTGGACGGGCATAAATACGGGTACGTTTAGGTCCAATTAATTCTTTTAAGGGTATACGGAAATATTCACTGACCACACGCTGAATATTTTCCACACTGATGGTTCGCGCACGAATCGCCAGCACGTCTTTGAGTGATTCTCGGACCACATCCAGATCGATCTGCGAGCCTTTAAAGCGTGCAATCGCGACCACTTTATTTAATGCACCTTCAAGTTCACGCACATTGGCCACCACTTGCTGTGCAATAAACAATGCACAGTTACGCGGTAAATCCACGCCGCTATTCTCTGCTTTTTTAAGTAAAATTTCGATACGTGTTTCAATATCGGGTGGCTCGACGCCCACCGATAATCCCCAAGAAAAACGTGAAACCAATCGCGGATCGAGTTCGGTTAATTCTTTTGGATAACGATCTGAGGTCAGAATAATCTGTTTTGACTCATCAAGCAGCGCATTAAAGGTATAGAAAAACTCAACCAAACTGGCTTCTTTACCGGCCAGCAAATGGATATCGTCGACTAAAAGTAAATCCAGTGAACGACAATTTTTCTTAAATTCTTCTACTTTGCCTTTTTGCAATGAACTGACAAAGTCCTGTACGAAACTCTCTGCGGTCATATACATCACGCGTGCATTTGGCTTGGCTTGTAAAAGTGCATTGCCCACCGCCTGCATCAAGTGAGTCTTACCCAATCCGGTCGGGCCATACAAAAATAACGGATTATGCTGAGAGGCACCTAACTGTGTGAGCACTTTACGACAAGTTTCGGCAGCCATCTGGTTGGAGCGACCTTCAACAAATAGCGAAAAGGTAAACAGTGGATTGAGTAAACGCTTTTTTGAATTTAAAACTTTCGCATTCGATGCAGGTGCGGTATCGGTGCTGTCTTTTTTGACTTTATTGATTACGGGTGCTGTGGATAACGCTGCCGTCGTGGTTGCGGGTTGTTCAGCTGGGGATAAAATTGCGCCCGGACGTGAGTCGACCAAAATCTCGACCTGTCGGATTCGGCCTTCAGACAACTGTTCGGCCAAAATAGAAATTAATTCAAGGTGATGTTCTTGTATATAACGCGTCCAGTAAGGATTTGGCGCGTATAGACGTAGACGATCCTCCGTCTCTTCGGCTACCAAAGGACGAATCCACATCGCAAAGACATTATCAGAGAGCTCTTGTCGCAAGCGAGTTAAGCAGTCCGTCCAGAGCATGTGAATCCCCTTAATTTAAATTCAAAAACCACAATATCCACCCACCCTTCTTGAAAAGGGGTGGCCATTCTAACCAAGTTATCCACATCTGTCATGAAGGATTATCTTGATTTTGTCTAAAAAGAAAACGCTTACGCTATAAATTTAAATTCAATTGACTTGTGGATAAGGTTTTCCACATCCTGTGGATAGTTTTCAGGGATAAGTTATCCACAATCTGTAAATGTGATTAAAACAAGCTTATCCACAACCCATCTTATTGGTTTTTAAATTTAAAATAGGCTATTCCACAGAAAAAGTTATCCCTAATAAGAATAAATTTAAATTTTAAAATTTGAATTTATTTAATAAGCGTTCATGTCTTGTGGATAATTTAGCGAGATATGAATTTAAATTCAAATCAAGAGGATGACGCTATCGATCAAGTTAAAGCTGTTGATAAAGCTGAGAATAAGTGCCAAATATACAAAAAAATGCCATAAATCTAAAGTATTAGTTTGTGTATAACTTTTGTGTGATCTTTCAAGTACTGTTTTTGCCAGATAGGATCTGAGCTCTCGACAGACATTTAAATGTAAAGATTCCTGTTTTTCATTGACAGTGTAAAGATTGCACAATACAATCGCGAACCTTTACAGAAAGATCAATATGGGAGTTTCGACATGAAACGTACTTTCCAACCTTCGGAATTAAAACGTAAACGCGTTCATGGTTTCCGTGCTCGCATGGCTACAAAAGCTGGTCGTCAAGTATTGGCTCGCCGTCGTGCAAAAGGTCGTCACAGCTTAACTGTTTAATCACAGTTAGCTGATACGATCGGGTGATGACACTTTATAGCTTCAGCACAGAGGTAAGATTACGCTGTGCTGCAGATTACCAAGGTGTGTTTAATGGTGCGCTTTTTAAAGTGCATCAGCCCCACTTCTTGTTTCTTGCGAAACCGTCCGAGCACGCAAAAAGTCGCTTGGGGGTGATTGTCGCCAAGAAAAAAGTGCGCCGTGCGCACGAACGAAATAGAATAAAACGACTTGCTCGTGAAAGCTTTCGCTTGCATCAGCAACACGTCGGTTTACTTGATATTGTGGTCATGCCTAAGATAGGTATTGAAGCGGTATCTAATGCTGATTTGCATCAGCAGCTTGAGTTTGCTTGGCAAAAACTTCTTCGTCAGGCTAAAAAATATCAAAAAGTAGCTGTTTCTCCTTCTTTGCATTAGAGATGCGCCAATGGTTCGTATCCTTCATTGGTTGATTCGTTTTTATCAAATCGCAATTAGTCCGATGCTTGGTCCTCGTTGCCGGTATATTCCGACCTGTTCTCAGTATTCCCTCGAAGCAATTCATACGCATGGTGCAGTCAAAGGCACTGGACTGGCTATTCGCCGGATCTGCCGCTGTCATCCGTGGGGTGGATCGGGTTATGACCCCGTGCCGTCAAAAGCAATTCATTTTATTTCGTTTCAGCAAATAGATTCTCAAACGCATCACGTTGCTGTACCCTTTCGTGATCGTTTAATGAACCTAAATCACTCTAACCACTTGGGGTAATAGATATGCAACAATGGGCCAGGTTTGCAATTCTCGGGGCCATGTTTGTCACGGCATATTTGCTCATTTTGGCTTGGCAAAAAGATTATGGTCATGCAAATACACCCGTACAGCCACAAACGGCTGCTGCAGTGTCGCATGATGTGTCTGCTGATTTGCCAAATAGCCAAGCAGCTGCTACGTCTTCTGACGTACCGCAAGCAAATATTGCTGCCCAGCAAACACCGACAGCTGCTCCAGCATCTGTAAGTCAACAGCTTATTTCAATACAGACTGACCTTTATCACCTTTGGATCAATCCAAAAGGTGGTGATATTGTGCGTATTGAATTACTTAATCATGATCAAAGCAAAAACAGTGATCAACCGTTTGTAATGCTTGAAAGTGATGCCAAACGTACCTATGTCGCACAGTCGGGTTTGATTGGCTTAAATGGTCCTGACAGCAGCCGTGCAGGTCGTCCGGTGTATGATGTAGAAAAATCTGCATACACCTTAGCCGATGCTAAAGAAGTGAAAGACAAAGACGGCAAGCTGGTTAAAACGCTTACTGTTCCAATGGTCTACAAAACAGCAGATGGTGTGGAAATCATCAAGCGTTTTACTTTCAAGCAAGGCGATTATCCAGTTGTAGTGAGCTATCAGGTGGTCAACCGCAGTCAGCAAAACTGGCAGGGTCAAATGTTTGGTCAAATCAAACGAGACAACTCTGAAGATCCAGGCAAGTCTGATCAAGGTATCTTTACACTTGGCACTTTCTTAGGCGGTGCATGGGGTTCTCCTGACGAGCACTACAACAAGCTGAAGTTTGCCAACTTCTCAGACGAGAAGTTAAACGTAGAAGCCAAAGGTGGTTGGGTGGCGATGGTTCAGCACTATTTTGTAAGTGCATGGATTCCAGGTCATTTTGGTGAGCAGGCGTATACCGCCAAGCTTGAGTCGCGCAAATCTGCCGATAACATGAACATTATTGGTTTTACTTCTCCAACCATTAATGTGCCTGCGGGCAAAACCATGACCGTGGATGCGACGTTCTATTCGGGTCCAAAAATCCAATCTGAACTCAAAGATCTGGCTGTCGGACTCAATCAGACTGTCGATTATGGTTGGTTATGGCCAATCGCAAAACTACTGTTTATTGGTTTGCAATTCTTCCATAACATCGTCGGCAACTGGGGCTGGTCAATCATTTTATTGACCGTTTTAGTGAAACTCATCTTGTGGCCGCTGTCGTCAAAGAGCTATCGCTCGATGGCCAAAATGCGTGTGATTGCACCTGAAATGCAGCGTATGAAAGAAGAGTTTGGCGAAGACCGCATGCGTTTCTCCCAAGAAATGATGGCGCTTTACAAGCGTGAGCAAGTCAACCCGTTGTCTGGATGCTTACCGCTGTTGTTACAAATGCCAATCTTCTTGGCCTTGTACTGGGTGCTCATGGAAAGTGTCGAGCTTCGTCATGCACCATGGATGCTCTGGATTCAAGATTTGTCTGCAATGGACCCATGGTTTATCTTGCCGCTTTTGATGGGCGCGACCATGTTCATTCAGCAAATGCTGAACCCGCAACCGGCAGATCCAATGCAGGCTAAAGTGTTCCGCATTATGCCGATCATTTTCACGGTATTCATGTTGTTCTTCCCTGCTGGCTTGGTGTTGTACTGGATTGTCAACAACAGTATTACCATCACACAGCAATGGTTTATCAACAAAAGCGTTGCTAAATCACGTGAAAATAAAGTTGAAACGACCTCGTAATTGAGCGAGACGCAACAGCTGAATAAATCCGCTTAAGATGTTACGCTTAAGCGGATTTTTTATTGAACCGCCTTCTTTTTGTTTTTAGGTTTTTGTATGCACTATCAAAGTACAATCGCCGCAATTGCCACTGCACCCGGGCGTGGCGGTGTGGGTATGATCCGCTTGTCAGGCCCTAAAGCCTACGCAATTGCCGAGCAGTTGACCGCTAAGGCCTTGCCCAAAGCTCGAATGGCTGGCTTTCGACAGTTTTACGATGCACAGGCACAGGTGATGGATGAGGGATTGCTACTGTGCTTTCCAAATCCTCACTCTTTTACTGGCGAAGATGTCGTGGAGATTCAGGGACACGGCGGGCCGGTGATTTTAAATGCCATCTTGGGTCGGCTCCTCGAACTTGGAGCACAAGCTGCCAAAGCGGGTGAGTTTTCCATGCGCGCCTTTGAAAATGGCAAACTGGATCTGGTGCAGGCCGAATCGATTGCCGATTTGATTGATGCCACTTCACAGGCCGCTGCACGTTCAGCAGTACGCTCATTACAAGGCGCATTTTCAGTTAAGATCAATGCAGTACTGGAAAAGTTGATCCATTTACGCCTGCATGTAGAAGCTGCGATTGATTTTCCTGAAGAGGAAATTGATTTTCTGGCCGATGGTAAGATTTTGGGATTACTCGATGATGTCTGTGATTCGGTGTCTCAGGTTCAGCGTTCTGCACGTCAGGGACAATTACTACGTGAAGGTTTACAAGTGGTGATTGCAGGTAAACCCAATGCCGGTAAATCGAGTCTGCTCAATGCTCTGGCCGGAAATGAACGTGCCATTGTGACGGATATTGCGGGTACTACACGTGATGTGCTGCATGAAAAAATCAGTCTGAATGGACTGCCCATCACCCTCACCGATACGGCGGGACTGCGTGAGACAGGTGATGTGGTCGAGAAAGAAGGGATTCGCCGCGCTATCAAGGAAATCGAGCAAGCCGATCTGCTGTTATTGGTGTATGACTTGAGTCAAGGTGAGCATCCACTGGATTTGGCGCGGGAATATTTTGCTGAGCATTTAGATCCGCGTCGGCTGGTGCTCATTGGTAACAAATGTGATTTGATCGATACCCCTTCGCATGCCGAGCAGTTTGAAGGCTTTCGACATGTATGGGTTTCGGCCAAACAAGAAACCGGTGTTCAGGCGCTCATAGAAGCGATTACAGCGCATGCGGGCTTTCAACCTGAAGAAGATACCTTTATTGCCCGTACTCGTCATATCGATGCAATGAAGCGCACTCAGCTACATTTGCATGAGGCACGTGAGCAACTGGTGGTGTATCACGCAGGTGAGTTGGTGGCCGAATCGTTGCGTCTGGCTCAAAACGCTTTATCGGAAATTACCGGTGAATTTAGTGCCGATGACTTGTTAGGCAAAATTTTTGGCTCATTTTGTATTGGCAAATAATAGTCATTCTCATGTATAATTCAAAGCATTTCCCTTTGTTTAGGGAAATGCTTTTTTATTTTTTTATCATTGATTTTCAATCATTTTTTAATTCTTCTTTTTAATATTTTCGCTTAACTTGAGCAAATTGCACCCAAAATAATGAAAAATTCGGTAAATCAGTTAATTTTTCATGTAATTGACACGATTCACAATACACACTATTGTTTGTGACCCAGGGGTTTAATGATTATTAATTTGACAATTTACGCACTTCATTTGGGTTAATGTGTCAAATAGATAATAAAATTTAGATGAAAAATCACTTAATATCACTTAATAATAATGTGTAGTTAGCGGGAAAGCATACGATTAGGGCAGCCGCCTGTAGGGGAATCGTGCGACCTGTTTTTTCATTCTATTCAAGCTCCTCACCCATGATGCATTGATGCATGTTGCTGTATAAAAAATAAGCATTTAAATTAAAGTGTTATAAGGTCAGACACAATGGATGAGCTTCCTGTTCCGCATGATCAGCCAGAACCTGATTATGCTCGTCGGAAAAAAATCGCTTGGGGGATTTTGACCCTTTTGTTTTTAGGCATTCTGCTGGGGGTGTTGTATTACTGGTTTGTGTATCGTTTCTATGAGTCGACCGAAAATGCCTATGTTAAATCAGATTTAACTTGGATTATGCCCAAGGTTTCTGGTGAAGTGCTGGCACTTTATGTCCATGAAAATCAAACGATTGAAAAGGGTAAGCCACTGGTTGCACTGGATAATCGCGATTTACAAGCCCGCGCAGATCAAGCCAAAGCGATGGTGAATCTGAAACAAGCTGGTCTTTCGGTACAAACTGAAAATGAGAAATCCGCACAGGCCAGCATTCAAGAAGCTCAAAGTGCACGTGATGCGGCAGCGGCAGATGTAAGCCGCTTGAGCGCAGATTTTCGTCGTTATCAGCAATTACTGAAAGAGGGCGTGATTACACGTCAGCGTTTTGAAGCCACTCAGGCTGAATATTTGACTGCACAGGCACAGTTAAATAAAGCACAGGCAGCGATTCAAGCTGCACAGGCTCAGTTTTCCAGTGTTCAGGCGGGACGCACACAATTGTATGCCGATCTAGACAACGCCAAAGCCACCGTCAAACTTTACGATATCGATTTAAATGCCTCTGAAATTGTCGCGCCAGTATCTGGAAAAGTCGGCAGTCTCGCTGTTCAGATCGGCTCCAGAGTTAATCCACAAACTCGCCTGATGGCGATTATTCCCAAAAATAGCCTGTATGTAGAAGCCAATTTTAAAGAAACCCAGATTGAAAAAATGCGCGCAGGACAACGTGTGAGCTTGGTACTCGATGCCTATCCGAGTCTGACCTTTAACGGTCAGGTACAAAGTTTCTCTCCTGCTTCTGGTGCAACCTTTTCTATGATGCCGCCAGATAATGCCACGGGAAACTTTAACAAGGTGGTGCAACGCATTCCGGTGCGTATTTCGATTCTTCCACATCCGCAGATTGATCTGATCAAACCGGGGATGTCGGTGGTGGCCAAAGTGGATTTGAGAAGTTAACGAGGCTCAAACCATGATGCATGAGGATCGAACCACATGACCGTTTCAGCTCAGACTAACCAGTGGAATTTTGCACCTCGCGTGGCGTGGGTGATTTTTGTTGCCATGATTTTTGGCAATTTTATGGCCATTTTAGACATTCAGATTGTGGCCAGTTCACTCAACGAAATTCAGGCAGGCATGAGCGCCAGTCGCTATGAAGTCACTTGGGTGCAAACGGTCTATCTGATTGCTGAAATTATCGCGATTCCGATGTCGAGTGTTTTGTCGCGAATCCTTTCAACCCGTGTTTACTATACCTTGTGCGCGGTCGGATTTACCTTCAGTTCATTATTATGTGCACTGGCATGGAATCTAGAAAGCTTATTGGTGTTTCGCGCCCTACAAGGCTTTATGGGCGGCGGGATGATCCCGACATCTATGACCGCGCTATTTTTACTGTTTCCCGAAGCCAAACGTGCAGTGCCATTGGTGCTGTTTGGAATGATCAGTACCTTGGGGCCCGCGATTGGGCCCACGATTGGTGGCTGGCTAACCACCAATTTTTCGTGGCACTGGATGTTCCTGATCAATATTATTCCGGGGATTATTATTTCGGTGGTGGTGTATGCCAACCCTGCGATTGACCGTGCCAATTATAAATTGGTTCGAGAACTGGACTGGTTTAGCTTGGTCGGCATGGCCATGTTTTTGGGAGGACTGGAGTATTTCCTCGATGAAGGTGGTCGCTATGACTGGTTTGCCGATGTCGGTGTACGGGTCGCGTTTTTGGTGAGTCTGTTGGGCGCGATGATTTTCTTTTATCGCAGTTTTGTGACCCCCAAACCTTTGCTGGACCTCAGTGTATTTAAAAATAAAAACTTCACCTTAAGCTGCATGATTACCTTTGTGATTGGCATGGCCTTGTATGGTTTGGGCTACATGATTCCAGTCTTTCTAGGGCAAGTGCGCGAGATGAATAGCAGCCAGATTGGCCACATCATGATGGTCACCGGCATTGTGATGTTCTTCTTCGCGCCAGTGCTGGCATGGTTAATTCCCAACTTTGATGCGCGTAAAACAGTTTTTGTGGGCATGTTGATGGCGGCATTTGGTGTCTGGCTGAATGCGCATTTAACCATTCAAAGCGATTACGATTTTATGTTTTGGCCGCAAGTGTATCGGGGAATTGGCCTGATGATTTGCCTGATTGTGATTTCACAGTTGGCCATGAGTACCCTGCCCGAACACAAGATTGCCGATGCCAGTGGAATTTATAACCTGATGCGAAACATTGGCGGAGCCGTAGGGCTGGCGCTGATCAATTCACGTATCGACTGGCTGACGGCATGGCACAGCAATGAACTCAATAGTGGCCTCACTCCAGACAACTGGATTTTTGTCGAAAAGATGGCGCAATTGAAGGCGCAGTATGCTGAATTGGGCGATCTTTCCGAGCAGTTGGCCACGCAAGTCATTTATCGGCAAGTCCATTATCAGGCCCTTGCATCAAGCTTTAACGATTTATTGAAACTACTGGCCATGATCATGCTGGTGATGGCTTTTCTTACCTTTTTTATGGATCGGGGGAAAAAAGTCTCACTCTAAATGTTCAGGTTAGTGACCTATGGGGAAAAATATTGTTGCAGTAAAAAATAAGGCAATCCGGCCACTCGCTCTCAATGCTGGATGCCAGTTTAAACAAGAAATGTTTATTCATTATCAAAAATAATAGGGGTCAGTTTGATGTCATCTATCGAATTAACACAAGCCACCGAGGTGGTGAGCACAAAATCTAAAGCAAAACCACGCGGGCGTTACATGAAGCGTGAAGATATCTCTTCAGAATATCTAGACCAGATGTATGAAATTTATTCAGAGTATTATGCCAATACGCGTAAGTCGATCTTTTTGGAGGATTTTAAAAAGAAACACGGCGCTATACTGATTTTGCACCCGAAGCGCAATGAAGTTGTGGGTTTTTCAACAGTAGCGCTCCATCAATTTACCCTCAACAATAAAAACTATACCTTCTTGTTTAGCGGCGATACCGTGATTCAAAAAGAATTCTGGGGCTGCCGCACCCTGCAAACCACCATGATGAAGCTGTTGATCAAACTGCGCTTTCGCTTTCCGTTTGATGAGCTGTATTGGCTCCTGATTTCGAAGGGCTACAAAACCTATCTACTTTTGGCCAATAACTATTTTGTTTACTACCCGCACCATGAGGGTAAGCACGCGCACCTGAAACCGATTGTCGAGCATTACTGCAAAACCTATTTTAATGAGTATTTTGATCACGACAGTGGTTTACTCAACTTTGGTAGTGACTATCAGCCCCTTAAAGCCGATGTTGCGCCAATTACGCAGCAGATGCGTCAGGATAATCCTAAAATCTCGTTTTTCGAGCGTGAAAATCCGACTTGGGTTCAGGGCACAGAATTACCATGTATTGGCCGTCTGGCATGGCAGGATGTACTTCGCTTTCCACTACGTATGCTGACCAAACCGGCCAGCAAGGGCAAACAAAGCAGCAAATCACGCCCATCCTACAATACCCCAGAAGGGGCATCTTCATGATGAAGTCCATGGCAATCACGCCGCTCTCGCATCAAGTGCTCAAGCTGTTCTGTCGTCAGACCGATCAGCGTTTTCAAAAGCAAAAAAATGCGCTTGAACAGGTGCAGCGTGAAAAACTTGAAAAGATTTTACAGATGTCTACACTCGCCCAGCAGGCGGGTGTGACCGACTATGAAAGCTTTAAAACACGTTTTCCGGTCACGCGCTATGCGCAGTGGCGTGACCAGATCACGGCCTGTCGAAGCACTAAAACTACGTTGTCGAGTAGCAAGTTGGTGCGTTATCAGCCGACCAGCGGATCGAGTGAGCAGATTAAGTTTATCCCTTACACACAGGCATTTTTAGATGAACTCGATGCCGCAATTGCACCGTGGCTGTCGAGCATGTACCGTAAATGCAATCAACTCGATCGCGGCACGCATTACTGGTCGGTATCATGGTTACCCGAAAGCCAGCGTGAAGTACTCAAAGATGAAAATCTCAATGACGACAGTGCATTGCTTGGTTTAGGAAAACGCATTTTATCGAAATTTACCCAAGCCGTACCGAGTGATGTCTCCTTTGCTGCCCAAGCCGATGATGCACTGTTTGCGACTTTATGCTATTTGGTGGCAGATGCAGATCTGGCCATGATGTCGGTGTGGAGTCCCACCTTTGCGCTGCAATTGCTTGAAAAATTAAACGAGCAAGCCGAAGAGATTGTTCAGGTCTTACGAAGCGGAACGTGGCAGCAGCGTGCAGCTTCATTGCGTCAAGTCAAAGCACCGCACCAACCGCAGCGAGCGCTGTTGCTGGCTCGTCTGATGCAACAGTCACCACTGGATTATCAGCAGTTGTGGCCAAAACTGAGTCTGGTGTCGAGTTGGGATACCGCAGGCTCAAAACAATGGGCAGCCAGCTTACATGCAGCACTGCCGTTTGCGCAGTTTGAAGGGAAAGGATTGTGGGCCACTGAAGGCGTGGTGACGATTCCCTACGACGATTGCTATCCTTTGGCCTATCACAGTCATTTTTATGAGTTTGAATACTTAAGTGGGCCGCGTCAGGGCGAAATCGTTGCTTCATGGGAACTGCAATTGAATGATTATGTCAGTCCAGTCCTCACGTCGGGTAATGGTTTATTACGTTACTGTCTCGACGACAGCCTGCGTGTGACCGGTTTTTTTGGTCAAGTGCCTTGTTTTGAGTTTCAGGGACGCCGTTTTGGTGTCGATCTGGTGGGGGAAAAGCTCTCTCCAGATGTCGCTCACAGCTTGATTACGCAGCTTAAACAGCAACAGATACAGGCCGTTTCTCTGTTTGCGGTAGATACCCAGCAACAGGCCAAACCGTTTTATTGTGTTTTGGTAGAGGGTGAGACGAGCCAGCAGGTGTGTGTCCAGCAGATCGATCAGGCGCTTCGTCAGCACTTTCACTATGAGCTGGCACGTGACTTGGGGCAGCTCGATCAGCCACGCGTCTGTTATGTCGACAATGGCTGGGAAGGTTATAAGCACGTGGTCATGCGAGAAGGAATGATCGAGGGCAACATCAAGCCCGAACCGTTAAAAAAAGTCACTTTATCGAGCCTTGAACACATGTTATGTGCCGAGCCTGTCTAGCGGGATGTTGTGGAATCTGTCATGAAACAATTACATTGGTTAGGTTTGCTGGGAGTATTGATTGCGCCGAATGTCTGGTGTATGACCCTGCAAGATGCCGTGCAAAGTGCGCTGAGCTATGAGCCACAATTGAAAATTAGTGATTTAAGAGTGGGACGTGCCGAAGCCGAATTACAACAGGCCGAGCGTCGTTATGGGCTTAATGTCAGTGTAGAAGGACGTTTAGGCGTAGGACAAGTCGATAATCCACCCAATTACAGCCCGTTATTTTCAATTGATGAAAGTTTTCGGCGCACCCGTAGCCTGATGCTGAAATTTGATTATCCCCTCTACACGGCGGGACGTGAACGCCTCGGAATCGAGCTGGCCAAAACGCAAATAGCTGCGCAGTCACAGGCCTTGAGTGCACAGCAATCGACTACGGTTTTACAAACCGTGCAGGCCTACAGCGAGGTACTCAAGCAAGAGGCGATCCGTACCCTCAAGCTGAATGTGCAAAGTACGCTGCAACGTTCGTTCAGTGATGCACAAAAGCGCTTGAATGCGGGGGTGATCACGCGTGCCGATCTGGCCAAGATCGAGGCGCAGTTGGCACAGGCACAGGCCGATACCATGCGTAGCGAGGCGCAGCTCAAGATCAGTCAAACCCGGTTTTATCAACTGACAGGTCAAGCTGCAGATCACTTAGAAACACCCATTGAATTACCGCCAATTCCTGGCTCAATTGACGATATTGTCTATTCGATAGAACAGCACCCAGCATTGCAACAAGCCCGCTTAGATGCGCAATCTGCGCAAAAACAATATCGTTTAAGCAAATTGGAACTTAAACCGTCGATTGGCCTGACGGGGCGAGCGGGAATGCAATATGAAGAAAAAGATGGTGAAAGTAAGGGCTATATGGTGGGATTGCAGTTTAATGTTCCGCTTTATGACAGTGGCTTAAACAAGGCCAATCGACAAAAAGCTACCGTGGATGTCGCGCTGGCCAGCCAAAAAATGAATGCGCTGCAACAGTCGCTTCAGCAGCAGGCACAAACCACATATTTACAATTACAGGCCGTACGACAAAACAAGCGTGCACTCGATCAAGCCATTCAGTCGGCCACGATTGCGTTACAGTTCACCAAACGGGAGCTGGAATTTGGCACCAAAACCAGTAGCGATGTACTCAATGCCGAACAAAGCCTACTCGATGTCAAAACGCAAAAAATCCTCAATCAGCAAGATGAGCTTGTTTTAACGTATCAATTATTGGATCAGATGGGACGCCTCTCCAGCGTGTTTACAGTCGCATCGAATGATGCTCCCCCGATGCCATAAGGACTAAAAATTCATGAACAGTGCCGAGCAAATCGTAATCAAAAAGCCGCAAGGAATTGAAGTCCGTCATGTGGCGACAAGTGATGATCAAGAACTACGAAAACTGGTCAGTCTGCCGATGACCACGCGGGGGCTGACACTCAGTTTTCAGCGCGAACCGAGTTATTTTAAAGCCAGTCAAGTGATTTATACCCAAATTGACAGTACCGTAGCGCAGGATCACAGTACTGGTTGCTTGGTCGGGTGTTACAACATTGGTCTGCGGCCCTGTTATGTTAATGGCACCGTAATGCCATTTCGCTACGGGGGCGATTTGCGTCTTTCACCGCAAGTGCGTGGTAAAGCCGTGTTGAAGCAGATGACACCGCATTTTAAAACCAGTTTAAAAGATCCCGATTTTTGTCAGATGATTATTTTTGATGACAATATTGCCGCGCGCCGTGCCATACAAAGTGGACGGCTAGGCTTTCAGTATTTTGATGAAGGACTCATTGAAACCCTAACCCTGACGGGCTTTAAACACGCACAGTTTCCTAAAACGCTGCTGCATGCCAAGCAATCGATCGATTTGTCAAAGCTCAAGCGCTGCGTCGCTACAGCGGCCCATATCGAGCAAATGAATGCATTTATCCAGCAGATGGCAGCGTACTATAACTTTATTCCAGCCTATGACTTTGCACAGCTATTGCACAACGATCCGTATTTTCAGGGCTTAACTTTAGATGATTTTCAGCTTTACTTTGAGCAGGATCGTTTGATAGGAATGTTTGGTTTATGGAACCAAAGTGGATTTAAACAAAGTAAGGTGCTCGATTATAGTAAAAAAATTCAGACCTTCCGCCCGCTTTACAATGTGTGGGCCAAACTCAATGGCCGTATTCAACTGCCAAAAAAAGGACAATCGTTTAAGTATCATATTTTGCATTCACTGCTGTGTGAACCTGAACAACTCGCGCTACACGACACCATGTTGCGTGATGCCTTCAAGTTATCTAAACAACGGGGAATCGACGCGATTACCTTTACTTTATCGCATAAAGACCCAAGACAGCGGCTCAACGCCTACTATAAAGGCGATGTGTTGGTAGGCATGCATGGCTTTTTAACCTTCGAGCAGGATCCTCGGGCGCAGTTTGATGCAGTTCGGATTCCTTTTTTAGAAGCAGGACGCATTTAACGACGACAGCAGTCTTTCGGGGCTGCTTTTTCCAACATAACGAGGCTTAAATCTCATTTCGATGATGAGTCACGTGTTCCACGTGGAACCTCATCTGCTTCACTATAAAATACAACATACTTTTTTAGCGATTCGACTACACTGCACTTTTTTGAGCAATGAAGGGCGTGGCGATGAAAGTTCGTGTAATAATGGCATTGTTGGCGGCGATGACGGGTGTGGCACATGCCAATCTGCAAAACGTACAACAGCATCTGCAAACTCAATACCCCAAGCTCAAAATTGAAAATCTAGAAAAAACGGCGATGAATGGCCTTTATAGCGGAACCTTGGACAATCAGGTGGTGTATATCGGCGAAGACGCAGAACATATATTTGTGGGTTCAATGATTCGCCTGAAAGACCAGCGCAATCTGACCAAGGATCTGGTGATGCAAAATAATCGCATTCGCTGGAGTGATCTGCCCTTGCAGGATGCGATTAAAACCGTAAAAGGTAATGGTAAACGCCAGATCGCGGTATTTTCAGATCCAAATTGCCCTTATTGCAAACAGCTTGAGCAAAACTTGAGTCAGCTCAACAATGTGACCATTTATACTTTTCTTTATCCGCTCAAAACGCAATCTGTTACACCATCAAAACAGGTTTGGTGCTCAGCAAATCGCAGCTATGCATGGAAGAATTTAATTTCGAACAATGTCGCACCACAGGCCAACGCAAACTGTACTACGCCTGTAGAACGTAATCTGGCGCTGGGCGAACGCTTGAAGATTCAGGGCACGCCGACCTTGTTTTTTGCCAACGGACTAAAAGTGACTGGCGCACAAAGTGCAGCGCAGATTGAACAGGTGCTCAGCGAGATCAAGTGAGGCAAGATGTTGCCTCACCTTGAGTCTAACCGTTTAGGCGTTACTTCGTTTGGTAATCAGGTTGTAAATAAACAAGATCACGATTGCTCCAATCACAGAGGCAATAAAGCCTGCACTGGAGTTATTGCTGTATAGCCCGAGTAGTCGGCCGCCATAAGTTGCCAGTAAAGAGCCAGCAATACCGAGTAATGTTGTCACGATGAATCCGGCTTTATCGTCACCGGGATGAATCGCGCGTGCAATCAGGCCTGCGATGAAACCCACGACAATTGCCACAATTAATGACCACATGGATGTTCTCCTTGTTTCTCATTTTTTTGGTTTTACATGATGTTGTTTGATTATGATGAAATGAAACCGATCAAAGTGACAGAGAAACTCAGATACATCCTGTAGGTGTTTTGTGCAGAGTGTAAACAAAAAAAAATGGTGCGATTGCACCATTTTTCTTAAAGACCGATTTCGCCAATAAACGGCAAATGACGGTATTTTTGATCGTAATCGAGTCCGTAGCCCACAATAAAACGATCTTCAACTTCAAAGCCTAAGAATTTGACTTCAAGCTCGATTTCACGGCGTGAAGGTTTGCTCACCAGCGTACACAGCTCAATAGAATTCGGTTCACGCGTTTGCAAGATTTCCAAAACCTTGCTCAAGGTATTGCCAGAGTCAATAATATCCTCAACCACCAGAACATCTTTGCCACGAATTTCGCCGTCTAAATCTTTTAAGATTCTGACATCTCGGCTCGATACCGTGCTGGCACCATAGCTTGAAACCGTCATGAAATCGAGTTCATGTGGTTTTGCAATCGCACGACATAAGTCGGCCATAAAAATAAATGAACCACGCAACAGGCCAATTAGGACCAGATCTTTGTTGCTGTTGGCATAGTGAGCATTAATTTGTTCACCGAGCTGCTTTACTTTGGCTTGAATCTCTTCGGCAGAGATCATTACGCTCATTTCGACGGTCATGTGCAGAAACCTAAAACATCAGAAAGTTTTCAAATAAAAAAGGTGTTGACCAGCAACACCTCAAAATCATAAATCGATGACCAAAGTTTAAAGCAAAAAAGCCTGCGATGCATCATTTGTTGTGTATACATCATGCGTCAGGCTGAACTGACTGGTCCGATTTGAGTAAACATGCACAGCCCAGTAAGAGCACAGTCCAACGGACGAGATTAGTTCGACGCCGCTTTTTGATAGACTTTTTGTCCGTACACGTAGGTCGATTCGACATTACGATCGTCTCCCATGGTAAAGAGTGCAAACAAGGCATCTTCAAGCGATTTGGCTCTCGACTGACGCAGCGCCTGCAAAGCGGTGGCTTTCAAATCGAGCACCACAAAATCGGCTTCTTTGCCCAGTGCAAAATTGCCCAGTTTATCGTCTAGATCAAGCGCTTTGGCACCACCAAGTGTGGCATGATAAAACGATTCATAGGCAGAAAGTTTATCGCCCTGAAGCTGTTGGACTTTGTAGGCTTCGTTGACGGTTTGTAACAGACTAAACGATGTACCTGCACCGATGTCTGTGCCTAAACCGACTTTAACCTGTTTATCCCATGTTTTTTTCAGTGGAAACAGCCCACTACCTAAAAACAGATTCGACGTCGGACAAAACGCAATTGCTGAGTCGGTCTGGTGCATGCAGTCCCATTCGTGCTCTTCAAGATGAACACAATGTGCAAATACCGAACGTTTTCCGGTGAGGCCGTAGTGCTGATAGACATCTAAATAGCCCGTCTGCTCGGGAAATAAATCTTTCACCCACGCAATTTCGTCTTTATTTTCGCTCAAGTGCGTATGCACATAGACATCAGGAAATTCTTGTTTAAGCTGTCCTGCCCGTGCCAGTTGTTCTGGCGTAGACGTCGGAGCAAAACGCGGCGTAATCGCATAGAGCGCACGCCCCTTCCCGTGCCATTTTTCAATCAGCGCCTTAGATTCATTGTAGGCACGCTCTGCGGTATCGCAGAGCCCGTCTGGGGCATGACGATCCATCAATACCTTACCAGCCACCACCCGCATCTGGCGCGCTTGTGCCGCTTCAAATAACGCGTCTACCGATTCAGGATGTACGGTACAAAATACCAAGGCCGTTGTGGTGCCGTTTTTAAGTAATTCATCGAGAAAAAACTCGGCAATTTCTTTGGCATAGGCCGCATCTTTAAATTGTAGTTCGGTTGGAAAGGTGTAAGTATTGAGCCAGCTCAGGAGCTGTTCGCCATAGGCACCGACCATTTCGGTTTGCGGGTAATGAATATGAGTATCAATCATGCCCGGAATAATTAATTGCTCGTGGTAATGGGTAATCTCTACATGGGCAGGCAAGTGGTCTTTTAAATTTGCCCAGTGATCAAAGGCCACAATCTTACCCTGCTCGATCAGCATCACGCCATCTTCAAGATAGCGTACGTGCTCTGCAATTTGATCGGCTTGATTAACGAGAGACTGGATATCCAAAAAGCGACCACGAATGATGGCTTGCGGAGCAGAAAATGACATACTGAACCCTACAACGTGTAATTTTTTCGGTTGATTGTAACGTATTTCATCTACCTTGGCGGCACTATATGTTGATGCGCAACATGATTATTCAAAAATACAGATAAAAAGAAAGGGCCTGAGCAAGCCCTAAAAAATGCAAGGTTTTTATTTTTTATAGCTGCAAATTTCTTGCCAAGAAAGGCACTTGGTAATGTGCACAGATAAATGATTGATCCTTTACAGGTTTGCGGGCTGTGGATGTAGAATATGTGAGCGTATTTATTCCTTTAAGGACGCTCAGAGATGAATACACGTGCACAATGATCCAATTTGTAAAACCATTAATCGCCTACTTGCCTTTTTTTGGTGCTATCAGGGGATGGTACCGAAATTGATATGGCAGCATCCCGACGAGCTCAAAATCTGGCAGGTTTTAGGTTTTTCTGAGGTATGGGCACTACGTGCTGTCTATGCTTCAGGTGTGGCTGAGGTAATCTTTGGCTTGTTGTTTTTGTTCTATGCCAGCAAGGTCCTGCATTACTTTAATTTGCTGGGTTTGCTGTTTCTGTTGCTGCTCGTAATGTTGTTACTGCCCTCCACTTTGGTTCAGGCCTTTAATCCAGTGATTATGAATCTGGCCATGATGGGGCTTTCATGGGTGTATGTGCGCTATGTGGCATCTTTAAGGCACTCGCAAAAGCGTTAATGCTATAAAAAAATGCCTTTGAACAAGTCAAAGGCATTTTTATGTGGTGCTTTAGCTTAAGAGTCAGACAACTCTTGTTTCTTGTTGTGACGCATCGAAAGCCACGCCGTGATTCCCAATACAATCACAATAAAACTGAGCGAGATCCAGATTGGCATGTGGAACACATCCAGCATGAGCATTTTGAAACCGATGAACAGCAAGATGATGCCCAGACCATACGGTAAATAGTGCATTTTAGATGCCGCACCTGCCAGCAAGAAGAACATGGCACGCAAGCCTAAAATCGCCATCAAGTTTGCGGTTAAAACAATAAACGGATCGGTGGTCACGGCAAAGATTGCAGGAATTGAATCGACTGCAAAAATCACATCGGAAAATTCAACCAGAATCAGCACAATAAATAACGGTGTTGCCCAGAGCACACCTTGTTCACGGATAAAGAAACGATCGCCATGGAAGTTCTGGGTAATTCGCATATGCTTGCGTAACCATTTCAGTACCTTCATATCTTCGATGTTTTGTTCTTCTTCGCCCTGACCTTTAAGGAACTTAAAGCCGGTATACACCAGGAAAGCACCAAAGATGTACAGCACCCAAGAAAACTCTTGAACGAACCAAGCACCAATAAAAATAAAGATACTACGTAAAATAATGGCGCCCAGTACACCGTAAAGCAGAATTTTACGCTGCAGTCCTGCTGGCACAGCAAAGGCCGCAAAAATCATTAGCCAGACAAAGACATTATCAATTGCTAAGGATTTTTCAAGCAGATAACCTGCCAGATATTCCATGGTCTTCTGATTAGCGATCGCCAGTGTTGCCGTTTGTTGTAGATAGAGCCAGAGTCCGCCTGCAAACAAGAGTGCAACCGTGACCCATGCAATACTCCAAGTCAGTGCTTGCTTGAGCGGTACTTCGTCTGCTTTTTTTTGTTTGAAGCCTAAAAAGTCAATCAATAACATCACAAACACGATGCCAAAGAAGACCAGATACAGCCATGGATTGCCGATAGAGTCCATTTTTTTCTCCCTATCCGGCAAGCAGTCATAAAAAAACCTCGACCAGCTGCCAGATAACATAATAATCTGAAACAACATGATCAAGGTCTTGCCTACACAGAATAAGTATTCTGTGCTCAGATACCGACTTTTTTCAAAGTGTATTGACGATATCTGACGCGTTTGAGTCATGCTCGAAACGCTTGGAGGAGGCTACTCCCCTTGTCAAACTAAATTTTGCCTTGGATGAAAAGCATCCAATTGTTTGCAAAGCATGCCACAGTCACGATCAAAGATCAAGCACCGAGTCACAGCTTTATTTCAACCAGCCACGACGCAGTAGCGGATGAAATAACCATGAATACACGGCAACTGCCATGTGCATAATATGCGTTTGACACAGCGGCCATATATATACGCCAAGGCCATTAATTGCCAACGCCACACCAAAGGCACCGAGCATATCCAGCGGGAAATGTACCCCAATATAAATACGTGACCAAGCCACTGCAAACGCCATGAGCAATAAAATGCCGCCAGCCACTCGGCGCCCAACACTCAAGTACGACAATGCGATGGTACTAAAAATCAGCATGTGATTACTTGGAAAGGAAGCGGTAGCGCTGTGCTCAATCAGGGTATGACCAACACCCAGTATAAAGGGACGCGAATGTGGATAATACAGTGAAATCAAATAACCAACACCGAGTGCAATCGAGGTCAATAAGACTGCTCTTAAGGCACGTTCCTTGTTGGCAAGATCGCCAAAGCACCACAAAAAAACCAGCAGACCTAACACCAGATACAGTAAATCATTGGCAATAAAAATAGCCAGATGAATGATCCACGGCTTCGCTTCGGCCGATGCATTGATCAGGCTAAACAGCTCGAGATTGAGCGTTTCAATAGGCATGTGCCCTCCACTCTCAAATGAAGAAAGCACGCATCATAAAGAAATCAGCACAATCTGAAATTGTAAATCCGCACAGTTTTGTAAGAATTGACTGTTTAAGCAGCAATTGAAGACATGATTCGAGTGAAGGCACAGATGAAGCCCCTTCACTCAAGCAGCGCTGCTGAATTAATCTTGTAAAGCAGAAATTAATTTTTGATGCAGCCCACCGAAACCACCATTCGACATGATGACAACCGCATCACCTTCAGCGGCTTCTGAGCGAATTCGCTGAATAATCTCATCCAGCGAGTGGCTGACTTGTGCAGAATTAACCGCAGCCTCAATCACGGGCTGCAAATCCCAGTCCAAACCTTCTGGTTGATACCAGATGACTTCATCGGCCAGACGTGCAGCATCTGCCAATCCCTCTTTATGACTGCCCATGCGCATGGTATTCGAGCGCGGTTCAATCACTGCCCATAAACGGCGATTACCCAAACGTTGACGTGCACCATCGAGCGTAGTTTCAATTGCAGTGGGGTGATGGGCAAAGTCGTCATACACTTCAATCCCCCGAATGGTTCCCAACAGTTCCATACGACGCTTCACACCGCCAAAAGCAGATAACGCCTCACAGGCCTGTGCAATACTCACTCCGACATGCTGAGCCGCCGCAATAGTTGCAAGTGCATTGGCGACGCTATGCTGACCGGTCATATTCCAGCGAACTTCACCTTGAACCACGCCGTGTTCAAGGACTTTAAAATGACTACCGTCGGCGCTGAGTTGCTCGGCACTGATTTGTGCATCGTTGGCATTTAAGCTGGTACGAACCACAGGCGTCCAGCAGCCCATAGCCAAGACTTCATCAATATTGGTTTCGGTGGTTGGACTAATAATACAGCCTTCACTTGGAATGGTACGTACCAGATGATGAAACTGTTTTTGAATGGCAGCCAGATCATCAAAGATGTCGGCATGGTCAAATTCGAGGTTATTTAAAATCGCTGTTTTAGGGTGATAATGAACAAACTTGGAGCGTTTATCAAAAAAAGCAGAATCGTACTCATCCGCTTCAACACAGAAATATTTTCCGCCGCCCAAACGCGCACTTTCGCTAAAACCCAGCGGAACACCGCCAATCAAAAAGCCGGGATTTAAACCCGCCTGGTCGAGCACCCAGGCCAGCATAGTTGTAGTGGTGGTTTTGCCATGTGTCCCTGCAACGCCCAACACATGTTTGCCTTGCAATACATGATCGGCCAGAAATTGTGGGCCGGAGATATAAGGTAGGCCCTGATTCAGCATGTACTCAATCGCATCGATACCACGTTTCATGGCATTGCCCACAATGACCAGATCAGGGTGTGGTTGTAAGTGGCTTCGGTCGTAACCTTGCATCAATTCGATGCCTGCACGTTCGAGTTGAGTCGACATGGGTGGATAGACGTTGGCATCGGAACCTGTCACTTTATGACCCAGATCGCGGGCCAAAAGCGCCAAAGAACCCATAAATGTGCCACAAATACCCAAAATATGCAGATGCATTACTTGCCTACTCCACTGTCATTGACACATCACTTCATTTGCTCGGTGCTGTTGTCTAAATCGTTAAAATTTGAGTGCAACGATATCAAGGCTGTTTCTGAAAAGATAGTTTTTCTTGTTATCGGCTGAGGTCGTCGCATTCTGGCTAAAAATACGGCATAGTAATGCTTAGCGCGTAAATTTGTAGCAAGCTGAGCAGTGAGTAAAGCATCCATTATACAGACGCAACCCACCCGAATTTTTAGCTTTGAGCGGGTGTATCCTTATTCAGCATTTCAGGTGCTATGGATGTGTGTGCCTGTTTTGCTGGTTTTTGTACTGATCTATGTCTATGTAGTGGGTGCAGGCTTTCATTTAGGGCCTGTCAGTCTCTTATTTCTACTGTATTTCGGGACGGTGGCAGGGTTGGTACGCATGTTTTCAAAGCAGGTTCAGATCTGGTTTGATGCCAGTTGCATGTATGTGCGGTTGGGTCAGGCGCTGCCACAGTGCTATGCCAAAGCCGATATTGTAGGTTTTTATAGTTATGACTATGCCACTCAAGCACCTGCCTTAAAAAGTTCTAAAATTTGCATCCATTTTTATTTGCGAAACGGACAGAAGATTATCCTGAACGATTCGGATTATCGGCGTTCAGTCGATGAATCCTCCCAAATAATCTTCAAGAAATTTCTGCAAACTGCGCAGCGCGAACTTAATTTTTTGCCTGTACGACAGCGCTATAAGCATTACGCCGATGGCATGTATTGGTATAGTGATGCCAGTCGTGATATTGACTGATTTTACTTTTAAGCATTGCCGTGTACGCTAAGCAGGCATCAATCACTTTTGAGCACATTATGGCCCTCTCCTTTCCTTTATTGCTGCTGATTATTTCCAACTGTTTCATGACCTTGGCATGGTACGGACACTTAAAGTTTTTGCACCACGCTCCACTCTGGCAAGCGATTTTATTTGGCTGGGCCATTGCCCTACTCGAATACAGTTTTATGATTCCGGCCACGCGTTATCTAGATCAGCATGGCTGGAGTCTGGGACAAATGAAAATTACCCAAGAAGTGGTGACTTTGCTGGTCTTTACACCGTTTATGCTATTTATGTTTAAACAGCCGTTTAAGATTGACTATTTGTGGGCCATGCTGTGTTTGATGGGCTGTGTGTATTTCGTATTTCGTAGTCAGTAAAGAAAAAATCGAGATCATCAAAAAAGCCCGACATCCTGTCGAGCTTTCTCGTATCTTGGTTCCTAGGTATAACGCCTGTCGTACCTCACATCCTGATGCATGAACGTATCATTGTTGTTTTATGTTCTGGAACGTCCTGTTCCTGATGAATTTAGAATAGGCGATCTGACAGCATCAAAACAGTCGAAAATTTCCTGAAATGCTGTCAGCAAAAGCGTACAAAAGCACCGCAGAATCGATGAAGATTTTTGGAGACGTCGAAAAAAGACGCTATAATGGCGCGCATAATCTTTTTTGTCTTGATGCAAGTCAGGATATCCCGTTTTTCTTATTACTCTCTGGAAGTGCCAATGAACGCGGTCGCAGCGAAAGATGCTCAACCCTTAGTCGGAATTATTATGGGGTCTCAATCGGATTGGGCAACACTGGAACATACTGCCAATATGCTCAAACAGCTTGGCGTACCATTTGAGGCTGAGGTGGTATCAGCACATCGGACACCAGATCGTTTGTTTGAATATGCCGAGACAGCGCGTGATCGCGGGATTCAAGTGATTATTGCCGGTGCAGGCGGCGCGGCGCACCTCCCGGGTATGTGTGCAGCAAAAACCGATTTGCCTGTATTGGGTGTTCCAGTCAAATCATCGATCTTAAACGGTGTCGATTCTTTGCTTTCGATTGTACAAATGCCTGCGGGTATTGCAGTGGGTACTTTGGCGATTGGCCCGGCAGGCGCAACCAATGCAGCGATTATGGCGGCACAGATTTTAGGGCTGACGCGTCCAGAGATTGCGCAAAACGTGGCGGATTTTCGTGCTGCACAAACCGATAAGGTAGCCAGCAATAACATTCCAGGTCAGGCATAACGAGGCGATCATGAATAAAACCATCGGAATTTTTGGTGGTGGACAGCTTGGCCGTATGATGGCACAAGCGGCCCTGCCCCTTAATCTTAAATGTACGTTCTTCGAGTCGAATGCGGATTGTCCAGCAGCAATCCTGGGTCAGGTTTACTCTACCGAGCAAGATCCGAATGCATTACAGGCATTTATTGAAAGTGCAGATGTATTTAGTCTTGAGTTTGAAAATACGCCATTGGCCGATGTAGACCGTCTGAGTCAAAACAAAGCCATTTATCCGCCACGTCAGGCCTTGGCAACTGCGCAGAATCGTTTGCTTGAAAAAGAGCTGTTTCAGCGTCTGGAGATTCCAGTCGCGCCGTTTCGAGCCGTCGATAGCCTTGAATCGCTTCAAACTGCTGTAGCGCAGCTAGGTTTACCGATTGTGCTGAAAACAGCCACTGGCGGTTACGATGGCAAAGGTCAGTTTGTACTGCGTGAAGCGGAGCAAATTGATCAAGCTTGGCAAGAGCTTGGCCCTGCCAAATCATTGATTGCAGAAAGTTTTGTTCAGTTTTCTCGTGAAGTTTCGATTATTGCAGTGCGTGGTCAAGATGGTGAAGTGAAAACTTGGCCGTTGGCAGAAAATCACCATCATCACGGCATTTTGTCGCATTCGATTGTGCCTGCACCTCGCAGTGAAGCCTTACAGCCTGTTGCACAGGATTACATTACGCGTCTGCTGAATCATCTGAATTATGTGGGTGTTCTAACCCTTGAGCTGTTTGTCACCGAACAGGGCTTATTTGCCAACGAAATGGCACCACGTGTTCATAATTCGGGCCACTGGTCGATTGAAGGTGCGGTGTGCTCACAATTTGAAAATCATGTTCGTGCCGTCGCTGGCTTGCCTTTGGGTTCGACCGAGGTGGTTCGCCCGACAGTGATGGTGAATATTATTGGTCAGCATCCAAAATCTGAAGATGTTTTGGCACTAAACGGCGCGCATTTGCACTTGTATAACAAGAGCGAACGTGAAGGCCGTAAATTGGGACACATCACTTTAATGCCGTTGAATCAAAGTGAATTAACGCATTTATGTCGTCAATTGGCGGAAATTTTGCCAGAACCGTTGGCATTAACTCAAGACATAACCATTTAGTTCATTTCAGGTGTATAAATCAAGCGATCAGCAAGCTGGTCGCTTTTTTTTAACTTTTTTTTGGGTAAGATAGCCGGTAGCTATTCAGCCACTGCAATGAATTTAAAATCGTGTTCAAAAACACAATTAGCCGTGATGAATTCCTGCAAATAATCTGTTTTAAATTCAAATTCTGCGCACAATAAAACTTTAAATTTAAAACAATATGAAAACTTTGAATTCAAAGTTTTTCTTTAGATGCGATTTGAATTCAAAACCAATTTAAAGTGACTTATCCACAGCTTGAATGCAATAAAAGCGTGAAAAATTTTTGAATTTAAAATGTCTGGATTTGAATTTAAACTTTTTGAACTGTTTTTGAATTTAAAATGAGTGGTGTGGATAAATTTTTCTATACTTTGAATTTAAAGTGCAGAATATGAATTCAAATTTACGAATTCACGCTTTGATTTCGTTGCCATAGTGCTAAGGTAAGCACAGGATTTGCTTTTTTAAATTTAAAACAGGTGATGATAATAATGCGACGTTTGTCTTTTTTTCTTGGTACGTGTTCATTGCTGGTGGCGCCCGCGCATGCCGAATTAATTTTGAATGAAAAAGTGGTGAATGGCTCAACCACAAATAAACCTGTCATGACCACAGCCGTTACACCACAAAATGATAATTTTCAGCGTTGTCTTGCAAATCTACGCTCACAGGCGATTGCATCGGGTGTTTCTGAATCGACCTACGACCAATACACACAAAATTTGACTCCAGATTACTCAGTCATAGATAAACTTAATTACCAGCCCGAATTTTCAACGCCGATCTGGGATTATCTGTCTGGTTTGGTCGATAACGAACGTGTAGACGCTGGAAAGCAAAAACTTGCACAGTATCGAGATGTGTTGAACCGTGCCTCGCAGGTGTATGGTGTACCTGTTGAAACCATTGTGGCGGTGTGGGGTGTCGAAAGTAATTATGGTGATATTTCCGGTAAATATCCGTTGTTACAGGCACTGGGGACACTCAGCTGTGAAGGGCGTCGACAAAGTTATTTCCGTGGTGAATTTTTTACCACATTACGTATTTTACAGCGCGGCGATCTGCGTTTAGATCAGTTAAAAGGCTCGTGGGCAGGGGCATTTGGCCATACGCAGTTTATGCCATCGACTTATGATCGATTGGCAGTCGATTTTGATGGAGACGGGCGTCGCGATTTGGTTTCAAGTGTGCCAGATGCCTTGGCATCGACAGCCAATTTCTTAAAACAGGCAGGCTGGCAAACGGGGATGCCATGGGGTTTTGAAGTGCAATTACCTGCCGGAATGTCTGTCTCGGGCGAAGGACGTCGTAATAAACGTCCACTGAGCTACTGGTTGGCACAAGGCCTAACACGCGCAGATGGAACGGCTTTAATTCAGGGAAATCTCTCGTCGAATACGCCAGCGGGCTTAATGCTACCTGCAGGTGCGACCGGACCAGCATTTTTGGTCTTTAAAAACTTCGATGCCATTTATAGCTATAACGCCGCAGAAAGTTATGGTCTGGCAATTGCACATTTGTCAGATCGTCTCCAAGGTGCCGGACCTTTTCTAACCGCATGGCCCACAGATGATCCGGGAACCTCACGTGCCGAGCGCCGTGAAATCCAGCAGTTTTTACTTCAGCGTGGCTATGATATCGGGGCGGTAGATGGTTTGATTGGAGATAAAAGTCGTCAGGCGATTCAGCAAGAGCAAACCCGATTGGGCCTAAATCCGACGGGTCGGGCAGGGCAACAAATTTTACGTGCCTTCCGACAAGAGCAAGCAAGACGCATGATGCAATAAAATAAAAAGGGCGATCAGATCGGTATCGCCCTTTTTTATGCTGAGTACTTGGTGGTTAAAGTTCGATTGGAGGTTGATCCAATTTTACTGCTTCTAAAATATCCATAATAACGGTGGTGACATCTTGGCTGAGTTCACGATCATTAAAAATTTCGTAAGCCGTGATGGTGACATCGGTGTCGCTTGGTAGCAGTTTTTGTTCTTCTTCAATCAAGTCTTTAATTGGTAACAGCGTTTGTTTAACTTCAAGATGTAAAATATCCTGATAATCAAGATTTTCATCTTCTAATTCAATAATTTGTTCGTTGAAATACGGCAATAAAATCGAATGTAAAAAGGGTTTGATCTCAATAATATCAAAAATCTCGATATCACGTGTTTGCTCAATTGTGCTGATGTGATCGTTCACTTCAATCAAAATATGATAATAACTCACTGATATCTCCCGACTAACATTCATCTTCAATATTGTTTATACCGTAGCACGGCAAAATTTTAGATACAATCACCGCCTTTTGTGGGATTTTGAATTTTCTCAGACCAGTAAGGAATAAACTGAAAGTTTTTAAACCAGATCAACAGGCTTAATGGCAATCAGTTAATCCATTAACTTGAGTAAACCCAGTGCTGATTGTTAGTTTATATTATTCAAAGAACTTAATATCTGTGGGTGTAGATATCTTGGCGGCATCACCAGCAGGCTTTAGTGTGCCGTGCTTCGGGTCAAAATGAAATAAGCTAATGTTATTGCTAAATACGTTGGCTACATACAGATATCGACCTGTAGTATCGAATGAAAAAGCACGCGGTTCAATGCCATTGGCTTTATAAGACACGGGTTGAGCAAGTAAACCATTCGGTTGAACTTTAAACACCAAAAGAGCGTTATGTGAGCCGCGGTTGGCAGTGACGATGTATTTGCCATCTGGACTGAGAATAATGCCGCTGGCACTCTTAAATTTAGGTGTTGCATGCGCTGTAACCAGTTTATTCTGGGCGACTTTTTTCAGATAACCATCTTGCACCTTGAAGGTCACTATTTCACTCGACATTTCTGCGGTCACGTATGCATGTTGACCATTTGCGGAAAAGACCATATGACGTGGGCCAGAACCGGGAGCAAAGGTCACATCTCGGCGAGGATCTGCCTTGAGCGGCTGGGTTTGATTGGGGTGATATTGAAAGGCGTATACTTTGTCATTGCCCAGATCGGCCGCATACAAATACTGACCATCTGGACTAAACGTCGTCGAGTGGGCATGGCCACTGTCCTGACGACCTTTTACTACGTTTGATCCTTCCGAAAAAACAATATTTTGAATTTTTTCACCCAAATGGCCGTTTGGCAAAATTGGAAAAACAGTCACGCCACCACGATCTTTATCGATTGCTGAATAGTTTGAAACCACCAGAAATTTGTTATCGAGACTGATGGACGCATGCGTCGGGTGTCCACCATGACTATCTACTGTATTGAGCACTTTAACTTGATTGGACTGAACTGAAATGGCAGTCACTTCACCTTTATTTTCTTCGTTGGTGGTGTAAGCAAAACGTCCATCTTTAGATTTTACAATCCAAGAAGGACTTTTCATTTTAAAAACATGTGTTGGCGTTAAGGTACCATCCTCATTCATTTGAAGTTGATACAACCCATCGCTGGCCTGAGCTGGCTTTTGCACCAGCGGCGCATCCGGAATAGATGTCCATGTACCCACCAGCGCAATTTGCTGAGCTGCTACATTGGCGCTCGCACACCATGCAAAGGGCACAACCAAGAGTGACAAGATTGTCGCAGACGGTTTAATCCATTCAATGCGCTGTGTGTTTGAATGGCGAGGTTGAATAAAGAGGCTGTTTTTCATTACTGTTCCTTCAGCAAAGTGTTGTTTCTTCGATAATATCAATATACATAAAAAAAGCGCCCGATAAATCGGACGCTTTTTCAAAAAACGATCAATTATTTTTTGTCGTCTTTCACTTCAGTGAATTCAGCATCGACAACGCCATCATCTGCTTTTTGTTGCTGACCAGCTTCGCCGCCTTGGAATGCATTTGGATCAAAACCTTGTGCACCACCTTCAGCGCCTTGAGCTTGCTCATAGGCACGTTGCGTGATTGGCATCAAAATGTTTTGTAGCGCTTCAGTTTTCGCTTTGATCGCGTCTACATCATTTTCTTTAGTAGCTGCTTCAAGTTCAGTCACCGCAGTTGCAACAGCAGTTTTTTCATCTTCAGTCACTTTGTCGCCAAGATCTTTCACTGCTTTGTTTGAGCTTGAAATTAATGCATCAGCTTCGTTACGCGCTTTTGCAAGTTCTTCAAACTTACGGTCTTCTTCTGCGTTTGCTTCTGCATCTTTGATCATTGCTTCGATTTCAGCATCAGACAAACCTGAATTTGCTTTAATCTGGATCGATTGCTCTTTACCTGTGCTCTTGTCTTTTGCAGATACTTTCAAGATACCGTCGGCGTTGATGTCAAAAGACACTTCAATTTGTGGCACACCACGTGGCGCAGGTGGAATGTCACCTAATTGGAAGTTACCCAACAATTTGTTTTGTTGAGCCATCTTACGTTCACCTTGGTAAACCGAGATATCTACAGCAGGTTGGTTGTCAGCAGCAGTCGAGAACACTTGTGATTTCTTCGCAGGAATCGTGGTATTTTTCTCGATAATTGCTGTGAGTACGCCGCCCATAGTTTCGATACCCAAAGTCAATGGAGTAACGTCAAGAAGCAATACGTCATTTTTGTCGCCAGACAATACTGCACCTTGAATTGCAGCACCGATTGCCACAGCTTCGTCCGGATTCACGTCTTTACGTGGCTCTTTACCGAAGAACTCTTGTACTTTTTGTTGTACAAGTGGCATACGAGACTGACCACCGACCAAGATCACGTCAGAGATGTCAGAAGTCGAAAGACCTGCATCTTTAAGCGCAATACGGCAAGGTTCAATGGTGCGCGCAACCAAGTCTGCAACCAAACCTTCAAGTTTTGCACGAGTAACGTTGATCACCAAATGTTTCGGACCAGTTGCGTCAGCCGTGATGTACGGCAAGTTGATTTCAGTCGCATTCGATGAAGAAAGCTCAATTTTTGCTTTTTCAGCAGCTTCTTTCAAACGTTGTAACGCAAGCGGATCATTTTTCAGATTCACACTTTGTTCTTTCTTGAATTCTTCAACCAAGTATTCAATCAATGCGTTGTCAAAGTCTTCACCACCTAGGAAAGTATCACCGTTGGTCGATAACACTTCGATTTGCTGGTCGCCATCAAGGTCAGCAATTTCAATGATCGATACGTCAAATGTACCACCACCCAAGTCGTAAACAGCAACTTTACGGTCGCCTTCTTTCTTGTCCATACCAAACGCAAGTGCCGCAGCAGTTGGTTCGTTGATGATACGTTTCACATCAAGACCTGCAATACGACCAGCATCTTTAGTGGCTTGACGCTGTGCATCGTTAAAGTATGCAGGAACAGTAATCACCGCTTCTGTTACTGTTTCGCCAAGATAGTCTTCAGCCGTTTTCTTCATCTTTTTCAAGATTTCAGCAGAAACCTGTTGTGGCGCTAATTTTTTGTCGTTTACTTCAACCCAAGCATCACCATTGTCTGCTTTGATGATTTTGTAAGGGACTAAGCCGATGTCTTTTTGTACGGCTTGATCTTCGTAACGACGACCGATTAAACGCTTAATGGCGAACAATGTGTTTTTAGGGTTCGTAACCGCCTGACGCTTTGCAGACTGACCTACCAAGATTTCGCCATCTTTGTACGCAATGATCGATGGTGTCGTACGCGCGCCTTCCGCGTTTTCAATTACTTTAACTTTATCGCCCTCAAGTACAGCGACACATGAGTTGGTTGTACCTAAGTCAATACCGATAATTTTTGCCATGAGTTCAATTCCTCAAAATTTTTTTGCAATATTTTTGCTTGTTATCCGATATGAGAGTGAATTGATTTTTTTCAAGCATTTTCATCAAAAAAAATCAAAACACGTTCCGATTTATTCAATTATTGACCGACAGTCACCATGGCTGGGCGCAACAAACGACCTGAAAGGGTGTAGCCTTTTTGTAAGACATTGCCAATCTCACCGGCCTTCGCTGTTGGATCAATCCCGACAGCCTGATGCAGGTCGGCGTTGAAGCCGTTCGAGGTATCTACTGCAACCACTTCAAATTTTTCAAGCGTGGTGGTCAATGATTTCAAGGTCAGCTCAATACCTTCAACTAAAGGTGTTTTTTCGTCGCCCGCAGCCTGAATGGCGCGCTCAAGGTTGTCGACTGAGTCGAGTAAGCCTTTTGCAAATTTTTCAAGCGCAAATTTTTTGGCGCTGTCTGCTTCACGTTCAGCGCGTTCTTTTACTTTTTCAGCTTCGTAAATGGCATTGGCTGCGCGTGCTTTTTCAAGCTTGAGGCTTTCTTCTAGCTTGCTGATCTGAGCTTGCAAATCTTCAACGCTAATCTCAGCGACCTGCTCGGTTTCTTCAGTTTGAGTGTGCTCAGTGTTAAGTGCTGCTTGCTCTGAAGATAAGTCTTGAGCCTGCTCGTTTTGCTCATTAGCCATTGATGATCTCCGTTTAAAAGGGTTCTTAAACATGTACAGTCCTTTGGGCATCAGTGTTTGTAACTGCAAATTCCTGAACTGCCACGAATTTTGTTCATTTGTGAATAATCATAGAGGTATGGGCATTGCTTAAAAATTCAAGTCATAGAAAACAGATAAAAAAATTATTCTTCACAATTCAGGTAATTGCCCAGATGTTCCATTAAAAATGCAATCAAAATCTGGGTCATGTGCGGCAAATGCTGTCGAGAGGCATACACCAGTGAGAGCGATAAATCGATTGCGGTATACTCTGGTAAGACACGAACCAGTCGACCCATTGCCAAATCTTGCTGTACCAATAAACTGGGCAACATGGCAATGCCTTGACCATTTATACACATATCATATAAAGCATTCACATCATTACTTTTAAAGCTGCTCTGGATTGGATAATTTTGCGGATGCTGCTCGGCATCAATGAGCGTCCAGTACTGACTATAATGTTGATGACTGATACAGGCGTGTTGCAATAACTGGCTCGGATGGTTCAATTCAGGTGCTTGAGCCAAATAGTCTGGATGGGCACAAAAGGTCGAAGCAATGGTGTAAATGGGGCGTGCAATCAAGCCATCGGCAATTTTCTGCGTAATGCGCAGCGCCAAATCGATATTGCCGTCGATTAAATCCAATGCATTTTCTGTGAGCGTTAAATCAAACTGAATTTGAGGATAAGCTGCCTGAAAGGCACGTAAACAACGATTCAGTCCCAACTGGTACAAAAACAAACCGCAGGTAAGACGAATGCTGCCGCTTTGTTGTTCATGCGCGGCTAAATCATGCAGTAACAACTGCTGCTGTAAAATATTTTCACAGTAACGCAGTGCTTTTTCACCCGATAGCGTTAGTGAGATTTTACGGGTATTACGTTGAAACAAGCGAATCGAGAAGGTGTGCTCTAAATGATGGAGATAACGTGACACCATGGCGCGCGAATAATCCAGCTGATCGGCAGCTCTGGCTAAACTGCCATGATGAGCAATTGCGACAAAAACCCGCATGGCTTTTAAAGTATCCATCATTAACCACATTATTGTTGCAAGATATGCAACAGTTTATCTTGAAAATGCCGATTTATTAAACACAAGTTGCAGCTTAAAGTGTATTCCATCTTTAGGAGACACACATGAATTTTATTAAAAATACCACACTTGCTGCCGCCATAATGACCAGCCTTGCAGTCAGCACGGCTTTTGCTCAAACCGTGACGATTAAAAGCTTTGTGGCACAGCCAGAGCATTTTGGTGTGACCTCGACGCTCATTGAAAATGATAAAGAAGTGATGCTAGTCAATGCTCAGTTTTCTAAATCTGAGGCACTGCGTCTTGCGGCCGAAATACTCGACAGTGGTAAAACACTCAATACCATTTTTATCAGCTATGGCGATCCAGATTATTACTTTGGTTTGGATGTCTTAAAACAATACTTTCCGGCAGCCAAAATTTTAGCTACACCAGAAACAGTGCAGCATATTCAGCAAACTCAGGCCCTCAAAGTGAACTACTGGTCACCTCTTATGGGCGCAAATGCCCCTTCAAAGATCATCGTGCCCGAAATTTACCGAGCTAAAACTTTGAAACTTGGAAATCAAAAGATCGAAATCAAAGGCAAAAATGAACTGACGTATTTATATATTCCAGATGCCCAAGCTGTAGTGGGCGGAATTGCTGTATCGTCAGGCATTCATTTGTGGATGGCGGATACACCGCGCACTCAAGACCGTCAAGCCGTACTAGAGACCTTAAGCAGTATTCAGGCGTTACATCCGAAAGTCGTGATTCCAGCACATATGGCAGCGCATGCACCACAAGATTTGGCTGCGGTTAATTTTTCGATTAATTACATCAAAGATTATGAAAAAGCCGTTCAGGCCAGTAAAACATCGGCCGACGTGATTCAAATCATGCAACAGCAGTATCCCACTTTAACTGAAAACAGCAATCTGGAACTGGGTGCAAAAGTGGTTAAAGGTGAGATGAAATGGCCCTAATCAAGATCTGCAGATGCAGAACTTTTTTTAAAAAAAGCCTGCATGAAATACAATTCACATAGCGAACGGTATCTGAGCCGCGAAAATCATTGTTTCGCGGCTTAATCTTCTTTGTATGGTTTTTATGAATATATGTGAGAACAGGTTTATGCGCTAAAAAGCATAAAATTTCAAAAAACATCAAAAAGATTAAAAAATTACGAGCTTTTAAAGCAAAACATGAAGGTTTTTATGCAAAAAAATCGATTAATAAAAAATTTCACAATCGCTACTGGCAAGCCTAAAAACTCCAACGAATTGTGCGAGCACCACTAAAAAAAATTGGGAATGATAGGCAGCGCAAAGTTGGACTTTGCATATTTTTAATTTGTCATAGTGAAAGGAAAGATCCCATGAAAAAATTAGCGCTTATGTCGTTGGTGTGTGCCGGTGTTGCGTTAACTGCTGTAGGCTGTGCCTCTGAAGCCGGTTTGAATGCATCTGGTTCTGCTCAAACAACATCTAGTCCGCAAGCCGGAGTACAAGGTGGTGTTGCAGCTGAAGCGGGTGCTTCAACTCAAACTCAACAGCCTGTACAAGCAGCGCCTGAAATGGCACAGCCGTCTACTGACGCCTCAACAATTCAGTAATATCAGCGTACGGGTCACTTAATTAGATCGTTTATTTGCCTTCAGGATGCCACCTAGGCGAAAAACTTAACCTGATCAAAGCTGCTACTGAGATCAAGTGTCTACATAAGATGACAGTCGACGAAGAAATAACCTACAGCTTGCGCAGGAATCTCCTCTGGGTAAGCATGAGGTATTCGATTAAGATGTTTGAAAGCGAACAGGATGTTCACTCTGGTTTGTTTATCAATATGTCACAACGGATTGTGCAGTAACAAACCCATCAATAAACCCCTAAGTCACCCGATGATTTAGGGGTTTATTTTTTGTCGATTGAACGACCACCTCAATTTGATTTGATGTTTATGGGCAAATCATGAAAAATCCGTGTTTCTGCGGTCAATGACATTTAACAAAAACCGTCTACGTTTAATAAAAGCAACACAGAACAGGCTTGATTGCCACTTTTAAACAAGAATATAGTCATACATGACCCACATATGCCAAAAATATAAACATCGAAGGGAGACAGCGGTGGTTGCCATTACTCAAAATATTCAGGAACTACTTGAAAAAGGTCAGGGGCCTGCGGCTCGTGTTCTCGATAAGCTTCCTTCATTTGTGCAGGAATCGCTTGTCCGCGTATTGGGCTATCCCTATCAATATCCGCAGTTAGACAGTTTTACCAAATGCCTTATGGCTGTCCAGCTTAAACAAGGTTTGGTCGGCTTTATTGGTTCCGATGTAGAGCAATCTCGTCAAGCGTTTGAGCTGCAAATGCAAACCATTCGGCGTAAACCCACCGCTGTTGCATCTGTCGAGGATATCCGTCTACCTTTGCAAAGCGGAACGATATTTGCGCGGCATTATCATCCCGCACCCAGCAAAAAATTGCCGATGATTGTGTTTTATCATGGAGGTGGATTTGTCGTTGGTAGTGTAGATACCCATGATGAAGCGTGTCGCTTGATTGCAAAATACAGTCAAGCTCAGGTGCTCAGTATTGAATATCCGCTCGCTCCCGAAGTTTCGCCGCAACGTTTAATTCAGTCTTGTGAAGATGCCTTAGCTTGGATTTATCAAAACAAACGTCATTTTAAAATACTAAAAAATCAGATTGCCGTGGCAGGTGATAGTGCGGGTGGAAATATCAGCACCGTTGTTGCTCAGCGTGCGATTGGGAAAGTTTATGCGCCTGATGCACAGTTCCTGATTTATCCAGTAGTTGATTTTAAAAGCCGTCACCCCTCATTTTATGCCTATAAAGATGGATTGGTGTTGACTGGAAATGATGTCGACTATGTGACTGATTACTATGCAACAAAGCATGCTATACATTTAGATGATCCAATTATTTCACCTACCTATGGTAATTTCAAAAAAATGGCGCCTGCCTATATTGTTACGGCCGGACATGATGTCTTGCATGATGAAGGTGAGATTTACAGCCACAAGCTACGTCAAAATGGCGTTAAAGTACATTTTGAAGAGTATCTCGATCAAACACATGGCTTTATTAATCTAACGCCAGTATCGCATCAAGCCAAAGCTAACCTAATTCAGATGAGTCGCGGTTTTCGTAAGTTTTGGAACAAATATGCTTAAATGCTGAATCCGCTTTATACCTTAGGTCAACAAGTCTGGTCTTCACTGATCATCAGATGAGTTGATTAGATGGGTGCCTAAGGCTTATTTTTTGAATGATGTATCAGGAATTAAAATGCTCAAACAATCGTTATGTTTATCTGCTGCTTTGCTCATGAGTGCGCATGCGCTTGCTAATACTCAGGTAGAAATGAAAACCACACTGGGCAATATTGAAATTGAGCTATATGATCAAAAGGCACCTGTTTCAACAAAAAACTTTGAAAACTATATTAAGAGTAATTTTTATAACGGCACGATTTTTCATCGTGTGATTCCAGGTTTCATGATTCAAGGCGGTGGGCTAGAGTCCAACATGAAAGAAAAACCAACGGCTGCTCCCATTAAAAATGAAGCATCAAATGGTTTGAGTAATACACGCGGTACACTGGCAATGGCGCGAACCAGTAATCCAAATTCGGCCACCAGTCAGTTTTTTATTAATGTGGCAGACAATACCTTCTTAAATGCATCATCGCGTGATGCAGGTTATGCAGTGTTTGGTAAAGTGACCAAGGGTATGGATGTGGTCGATAAAATCGCAAATGTACCTACTGCCAATGTGGGAATGCACCAAAACGTACCTAAACAAGCGGTAAAAATCTTGAGCGTTCAAATAAAAACCACACACAAATAAAAGCAAATAAAATAAAAGAGAAATATTTATTTCATATTTCTCTTTTATAATTAGAGGTTTAGGTTGTTATTTTGCAATTTTTGCATCAAGTTGGTGCATAAAAATAGAACACTCGACAAAACAAAGGTTTAAAAACACTTGCGTGCCAAAAAAAATCTCCTATAATGCACTCATCCCGACGCGATACACGAAAGCAACTTAGCTTACAGGGTTAA